>JAHILZ010000074.1 GCA_018896765.1 Patescibacteria group bacterium
CGCAAGCTCCGCTTCTTTTTCATCCAAACCGATTTCGTACGCGATATTGCGGCCTCTGTCTGAAACCAAGGTTGCGTGGCGCAAGCCATGCTCGGTGTATGATAGCGCTTTAAGAGCGCTTTCTGATTCTCGAATAAATTCTAAAATCAATGGATTGCTTTTTACTTTAGCCAGCGCGATAAAATTATTAAAATTATTTTTTGGCCCGCCTAGGATTGAGCTGGCCGAGGCTGGCAGATTTATTTTATTTATCATTTTTATTCCTTTCTTGTTTTTTAATTAAAACCCGCTTAATTAGTTCTTGTTGAAATAGTAGCGAAACTCGTTCTGTCATTACTCGCCCTGTTAAATAGTAATATATTTTGCTTGCGCACATTTGGTATAAATTAGGCCTGCTGGCGCTAATTTCGCGGAATCTCGCGGAATTAACGCAGAAGGATCGCGGAATATTGAAATTCCTTAACGATAAATTATCTAACAGGGCGACGCGACAATCTCTTAAATCACAAACGAGACTAGAGATTGCTTCGCCCGTCTGCTGACGGGACTCGCAATGACAAAATAAACTATTTCAACAAGAACTAATTATTCTTTTAATAGAAATTAAATTATAGTATTTTAAAATCTCTGATAGATTTTCAATTACCACTCCGCCGCTTTCCCGCATGGCGCTTAAAACCAAAAAATCTCCTAAATTTTGATTTTTGTCCCGAGTGATCGGGATTGATTTTTGATTTTTCTTAATGACCACGCCGATATGCGCTTGCTTGCTTGCTCTGCGGCGCAAAAACACCAAATCGCCAAAATGCGCGGCTCCAGGCTCGATTTTTTCGCCGCAAAGCGCTTGATCGCCGGAATGCCGCGGCAAAAGAATCCCGAAAATATCCGAATAAAATTTCTGCGCCAACCCCGAACAATCAATGCCCCGCTCGGTCATACCTCCCAATAAATACCGAGAATTTAAATATTTTTTCAAAAAACAAATAAATTTTTTCTGAACATCTTTAGTCAAACGAATTCTTAATATTTCATTTTTCTTTGCTCGCTTACCCTTTATCCACTTCTTATCTGATACTTGATACTTGATACTTGATACTTGATACTTATTTATCCACCCAATCGCGAGATCGCAAGTCTGCGCCAAGCGCCAATTGCCTTTCCGCGCTAATATCCTCACGAAATCGCCTTTTAGCGCCTGGCTGGCTCTTGTTTTTCCAATTATATTTTTTTTATCTGATAATTTTGCCCATATATCGGCAACTTCGGCCGTTATAACGCCCCATCCAATTTCCAGCTTATTTTTTGAATCGCTTAAAACCTTAATTTTATTCTCGACTTTACTGTTTTTTATAATCTCTTTTGTGGCCAAAAAAACTTCATTTTTTTGCTTCTCGGATAAAACTACCCCATCCAAAACAATAACGCCATTGAAGCTTTTCGCTTTCACATCAAAAATTACAGCGCCATATTTCTCTTCATAGCGAGTTTTGATTTTTTTCAGCTCTTTTTTAATTAGCAAGATTAATGCTTTATCTAACATTTATTCATATTAACATATTAACACTAACTCATTTAAACATATTAGCATCCTAACATTTTAACATAAAACAAAAACATTTAATTTGAAAAGCGGTATAAATATCTGTTAAAATGTTTAAATGCTAGAATGTTAGAATGATTTTGTTAAAATGCTAATATGTTTAAATGTTTGGATGATTTTTATTTCGTAACCGTCGCCACAATCAGCCCTACCGCCGCGGCCATTCCGGAAATTATCCAAAAACGCATTGTTACTTTTGTTTCGGGCCAGCCCAAAGCTTCAAAATGATGATGAATCGGCGTACTTAAAAATATTTTCTTTCCCCGATATTTTCTTGAAATCATCTGGATAATTACCGATCCGGACTCAATTACTAAAATTATAGCAATAATAGGTAAAATATAAACCGTGTCTGTCAGTATTGCAATAATGCCCAGCGTGGTTCCCAGCGCCATAGAACCTGTATCGCCCATAAAAAACATTGCCGGATAAATATTATACCAAACAAACGCAAGCAAAGTGCCCAAAATCGCAGCGATAAATATTGTTAGCTCGATATTTCCTTGCATAAAAGCGATCATCGCGTAAGCGCTAAATGATGTCAGAGCTACGCCTCCGGCCAAACCATCAAGTCCGTCAGTTTCATTTAAAGAAAAAGAAGTGGCCACCACAACTAAAATAAAAAGTGGAACATACCAAATTCCTAAAAACACCTCGCCTATTCCCGGTATGGTAATCGAACTCCAATTTAATACAACATAAAGCCACCATGCCCCGCCAATTGCAACTAGAGAATAAAGTAAAAGCCGTATTTTAACGCTAAGCCCTCCTCCATTTAATCCTATCCTTTTAATATTAAGCCAATCATCAAAAGCGCCGACTATGCCGGCAATTACTAGCGCTCCCAATGGAAGATATGTATGGCTTTTAGTCAAAAAATTCAATCGATCAAATATTGAATCCGGAAAAATATTCGCCAAAAAAGCAAAACCTAAAGCAAGCGCCAAAACCGGCACCCATATTATCAAACCGCCCATTGTCGGAGTGCCGGATTTTTTTTGATGCAACGCGGTAAAAACCGGCGTATTGCCTTCGGCGCGAATGCTTTTGCCCATTTTATGGCGAATTAAAAACCTGATAAACGCCGGCGTAACCGCCCATGCGGCGATAAACGCAATTATAAAAACGATTAGAACGCCGATAATTTCACGAGAGTAAACCATAATTTCAAGTTAAAAATTAAAAATTAAAAATGAATGTGTCCCGAGGACTCGGGACTCCAAAACTTTTCACTTTGCGCTTTGAACTTTTAACTATTCTTACTTCCACTCATACGTATCCCAAACCCAATTTATCAATTTTTCCATTTCCAAGAATCTGCCATTAGCGCCGATTACCACGGCCACTATCCGATGCTGGCGCGTTGAATCTTCGACTACCAAAAGCAGAGATTCTCCCGCCTCATCCGTATATCCGGTTTTTCCGCCGACTATTCCGGGCAAACTTCCCAAAAGCTTATTGGTATTTTTTATAAAATGATCGTTCTTGCCATCCTCTGATTTTATATTTATTTTATCAATTCTCGTTATATTGAAAATTTCAGGATAACTTTTAAGAAGGCTCCTTGATAATTCCACGACATTTTTTGCGGTAGAATAATTATCTCGTTCGTCAATGCCATCAGGATTAATAAAATGCGTACCGGCTAAACCTTCTTTTTTAGCAAAATTATTCATTAATCCAACAAAATAACCGATCCCTTGCTCTTTTAAATTATTTTTTTCTGTAATATCCTCCGCGATCGCTCGAGCCGCGTCATTGCTTGAAGCAATAAGCATTATTTTTAAAAGCTCGCCCGCTTTTATTTTCTCGCCAACCAGCAAGGAACCGCTATCTCCTTCCGCCCGAACCGCTGATTCGCTTATTTCAACAACATTATCAAGGCTATAATTTCCAGCCTTAATTATCAAATTGGAATTTTCAGTTTTTACAAAATCCAGCATAGCGCCCGCAGTCGCGAGCTTGGTAAGACTGGCGATTTTAACTTTTTTTTCCGCGTCTTTTTCATAAAGCGTCTGGCCGCTAAAATCATCGACTGCCAAAACAGACTTGGCATTAATTAAAATATTTTCTTTTCCCGCCTTTCTATTCGGCGCTAAAATTTGCTCAAGCGGCAAAACATAATTCCGACGCGAAAAAAACGCATTTTTTCTATTTTCCGGCTCTTTTGGCGCGCCGCGGTCGATTTCGATGTTTTTTGTTTTCTCTGAAAAAACCGGATGAGAAATAACTTCAAACGAAATCCCGAAAAAAACCAATGGCGCGCTCATTAAAACAATAATTTTCTTTCTCATGTTGGTTTTACTTTCTCGGCTTCTTTTTTTAATTCTTCGTATCGGGGCAAATCCTCTATTCGAGCAAAATTAAGCTTCTTCAAAAAATCAAAACTTATCTTATAATGCCAGCTTCTCGAATCATTTGGATTTTCAATTCTATCAATTAATCCTCTGAGCAATAAATACCTCAAAGTAAAAGTGCAGTTTACTCCCCTGACCTGCTCCACTTCAATCCTTGTCAAAGGCCCGCGGTAAGCAACTATAGCCAAGGTTTCAAGCGAAGAGCGAGTCAATCCTTGTTCCATTTCATTTTTCAAAAAATCATTGATATATTCCGCGTTCTCGGAATTAGTCGCTAACTGAATTTCATTATCTTTTTCAATGATCCTAATGCCGCGATTAGCGGAAACAAAATCCTGTTTCAGGATTTCAATTCCCCTTTTTATCTCCCCGCCGCTAAGCTTAGCGATTGTCGCAATCTTTTTAACCTTGATTGGTTCTCCGGAAACAAACAAGATGCTTTCAATGATCGATTTAAGTTTATTGGAATCCATATTATAAATTCAAAATTTATAAATAAAAGTTAAAAATGACAGATTAAAATAATAAAAACCTCCGCTAATGTCAAATTCCAAAATCCAAATGTCAATTCAATTCGCCAGCCGGCGAACAAAATCCAAATGTCAAAAATATAAATTTGACATTTAATCATTTGACATTGATTTGACATTTGAAATTTGACATTTGAGTTTTAAAAACGACTTTAAAATATTAAGATTTACATTTTGCATTAAAAAAATTTAAAATGCCGCTAATTACTTCACTGAATAGCCTCTTTCTTGCTGATCATTATCTCTCCGAATATTTCTTTCTGCTCGACAGTAATTATTTTGGCTTTAAAAAGTTCCAGAATCGCCAGAAAAGTCACTATAATTTCCGTCTTATCTTTCGCTCTTGCGGTCAATATTTTAAAACTCGTTTCAATTCTGTGCCGTAAAGACGACTTTAACTCAATTATCTTTTGCTCAAGCGTCATTACTTCTTTTATGCTTTCTTCGGCAAGTTTTTCCGCCTTAGGCATTTCCGCCAATATCCGGCTCATTGTTTTTTCGAGTATCCCCGCGTCAATATCCGGCGGCGGAAAAAAACCCTGCTTTACCCCTTCAAAACCTTTTCGGCTGAAAGAAAATTGGCGCTTGTCGAATCGCGCTCCGAGCAATTGTGAAACTTCCTTGAATTTTTTGTACATAGCCAATCTCGCTTCAAGATCCTGAATAGATTCTTCCTCGTCCGGCGTCAATTCCAATATCGGCAACAGCGCTTTTGATTTGATTAAAATCAATCTCGCGGCCACGACCAAAAAATCAGCCAGATTATCGGACGAAATATCCAAATTTTCCCGTAAATGCCCCAGATAGCTATCGGTAACTTTTGCCAGCGATATCCGCGTAATTTCAAGCTTTTCTTTTTGAATCAATTCCAAAAGCAAATCCAGCGGACCTTCAAACTGTTCGAGTTTTACCGTAAACGACATCTTAAGTAATTTTAAAGTCTAAATTTAAAATTTTAAATGAAATCCTAAATGATTAAATTTTAAAATTTATTAATTTAGCTTTGATTTAGACTTTAAAATTTAGACTTTAGCCTTATAAAATTACTTTTTTGATTTAGAGAAACTACCTTTTGTGATTTTTTCAATTTTTTCAATATGGCCTTCATTTATTATTACAGATTCCCCAAAGCCTCCGGCATTTATAACCAACTTCTTTGCTTTCAAAAGCGATTTATCAATAAACGCCGGCAGTTTAAACAAGCTTCCGAATGGCGGCACTGTTCCGCCTTTTTTAATCTTAATAATATTTTTCTTGATAATCGCTTCGGCCGCAAAATCAATCTCTTTTACAACTCTAAAAACTTTTTTCTCGGCCTTTGCGGTTTTTTTCAGCCAATCATTATATAATTTTTTGAATTTTTCCTTGTCAAAATTCTTATCCGCAGGAATTGACGCAATCACATACTGAGCTACTTTGCCTATGCCCAGCTTCAACACCACAGTTTTTACCACTTCTTTCGGTTTAATCTTAAGCGTATTCGCCTTATCCAAAGCCGTATAAACAGTCTTGTGTTTTACGATTTCATATTTTATTTTAGCGTCTTTCAATAATTTTTCAAGATTTTTTATAATTGGCATAGTTTTTTATCCTCTCTGTTTTAAAAATTAATTGTTAAAAATGTTTATTGGCTATACGCCTCGCAATTATTCACCGTTTCGGTTGTATTAAATTTAATTTCTTTATCCGACTTGGCAAGTTTGACTATATGATAAGGATTCGTTATCGCTTGAGTTACATTACATTTTGGTCCAGGAGAAGTTTCTTTGATATAAACTTCAATATTATTATCAGTTTCAATTATTTTAGTAATTTCAATGCCATAGCCGCCGGTCATCTTCACGCCTTGAAATACGGCGATAATCATATCTTTAGTGAAATCAACTGGGGCGGGCAATTCCGCGCCGGTTTCTGTCAATATTCCGGCCCATTCTCCCTCGTTTTTTATGACATAATTTTTCTTTTCCGCTTGATTGCTGTTAAAACCTTTTATTATCGTTTCAAAAGGTATTTCTTTTCCGGCAGAAGTTTCGCAAACTTTCCGGCATTCTTCCATGGCGTTAAATAGCGTTTTGAAATCGCAACCTCCGCCAGCGTTAATTTCTTTGCACTTTTCTTTAATTGAATCAAATTCGTAACCATAGACAACTGTAGCAATCGCACAATCTGGATTGAATTCAACTTTTCCACCGCATCTCGGATCAATCGCCGATTTTTCCGTGTTTACTATTGTAGAAAAACTTTTTTCGTTTTCGCATTTATTATCTGTAAAGTATTTTAATTCAACTCTAACTTCTCCATTTAATTTTGCGGTTTGATATTCAGGAACCATATACCCTTTGGTTTCCAAGGATTCTTTCTCGCCGATCTTTTTGTATTCTATAAGATTTATACTGAATGAATCTGGAATTTTATCACACATCACTACATCGCACATACCATAGCCATAATATTTTCCATCCAAGAAGTACATCCCCTTAGCAGGCAAACTGGTATTCGCTTCGCGCCAGACCCCGTTCTCTTTAATAAACACAGAAGGTTTGGTAATACAACTTTTTATGTATCCGTCCAGATTAATTTTTAATGTATCTGTAGTTTTTTCCTTAATCGTGAATTCGTTGGAGTAAGCGGTGTGTTGTAAATTATTAAATTCATCCCAGTTTGTATTCTGAGAAATTTCATCAAAATAGTAATAATTTAGTTTTATTCTGTATTTTCCCGCTTTATATCCTTCGTCATATTCTTGTCTGTGCCATAGATCAAACTCATAGTTTAATTTTTCTGTTGGTCCCAGTTTTTTAGAATCTTTTAGAAAATTATACGGTGTAAAATCTGGAGTAATTTCTGCTGAACCATAAACCTCACTAAATTCTCTCCATTTTCCGTTTTCATATTTCTCTATAAACAAGCTCGTAAATGGCGCGATAAAGCCTATTTCAAATCTAATTTCTTTGGCTAAGTTATTTTGAGCTGTAATTTTTACCATTTCTCCCTGTTCGTATTCTGTTTTGTCGGTAGAAATAGTTATTCTTTTTCCAACCGGATTTATTGCAACCGGCAAATTAATTTTCCCTATTTTTCCAATTGCCAACAAAAATCCCAATGCCGCGCCAACACTGACAATTATTGCCAGAAGCAAGAATATTCTTGCTGGCGATATTTTTTGTTTTTCCATGGTTTTTATTAATTGTTAAAAATTATAAAATTATTTTTTCTCCAAAAAATCCAAAATATATTGGCAATATTGATGATAATCCTTTAAGCAATCTTTCATTGAAGAATAAATCATACTATAATCCAATTCGTCATACTCGTGCGCCAGCGCGTTTCTTGTTCCAACGCTTTTGGAAATCTCGTCGGCAAATTCTTTGGAAAAAATCTTAAATTCAACCAAACCTGAAAATGTTTCTTTGTAATCTTTCGGAACAACAGTATTTTTAGAAGCAAGCTCGGCGATTATATGCTGATTTACATCAATCGCTCTCATTATTATTTTTTCCAAAGTCCTCTCTAACGCGGCTTCCTTCATAAAATCAGTGACAATTTCGTCGAAAGAATATTTGGCTAATTCTTCCAGAAGCGGAAAATCGCTCTAAATCAAGATAATTTTTCTGATGATAAATTCTTTATTGATCATAAAATTATTATTTTAAATTCTTAGCAAAAAGTTCTTGTTTTTTTCTTACTATAACATATTCCAGATCCAAAAGCGATTTGGCCGCGATGTGATCCCTAAAAGCGAAGGCTTTAAATTGTAAATAACCCAGCTCATCGCCATAGAGCAATTTTCCTTCCCGCGTAATTTCATATCTCAAAAGAAGATTGGCATTTTTCAAATCTGTTAGATCGATTTTGTCTTCAAAAACTCCAAAAATATTCGCCAAACCCGCTAATACATCGCTATATTTTCCCATTTCGTGAAATTCATCCATATAAACCGCAATATCAAAATCGCTGTCCTCTCTGGGAACGCCTTTCGCCCGCGAGCCGAACAAAACAATAAATTTTATTTTATGCTTCTCGGCCAATTTTTCTATTTCTTGTTTTTTTGAATTAAAATCTATCATAAAAATTACTATTTATTATTTTTTCTCCTCCTTAATAATTTTCTCCTTATGCAATAATAAATCAATTCGCTTCATATCGCGCGGAAAAAGAGTCGCTTCTTTGACATTCGCCAAGCCCAAAAATTTCGCAGTCAAACGCTCCAAGCCGAAACCAGCTCCGCCTTCAGGAGGCATGCCATATTGAAAAGCCATTAAATAAAACTTAAATTTATCCGGATTAATTCCTTTGCTTTTTATACTCTGAACCAATTGCTCGTAATTATGAATGCGCTGGCCGCCAGTTGCGATTTCCACGCCTCGAAAAAGCAAATCAAAGCTTTTTGTATATTTTGGATCCGCGTCATCCGGCATTGTATACCACGGCCTTTTTTTGGCCGGATAATGCGTGACAAATAAAAATTCCGAATTTAATTCTTTGGCGGCATAACCTGAAAGTATTCGCTCTTCTTCCGGCTCCAAATCAAGATCATCAGTCTCTTTACCGGAAATTTTTCTTGCTATTTTTTTAGCTTCAGGAAAAGAAATTGCGGGAATATCGTCTAAAATTTTCGGTAATGGCACGCCATACGCATCAAGCTCGTCATGACAATTCGCGCTCAATTGCTCAACTAAAAATTTAAGCCATTCTGTTATAATTTTCATTAAATCAGTATGGTCTTTGATAAAACCCATCTCAAAATCCAGACTGGTGTATTCGTTTAGATGGCGAGTTGTATCATGCGGTTCAGCCCGATAAACATTGCCAATCGTAAATACTCGCTCAAAAACCCCCACCATAATCTGCTTATAAAACTGCGGGCTTTGAGCCAAATACGCTTTGCTCTCGAAATATTCAATTGAAAAAACTTCGCTTCCGCCTTCAGTCGCCTCAGGCACTATTTTCGGCGCTTGGATTTCCATAAATCCATTTTTAGAAAAAAACTCATAAAAAGTTTTTACAATCTCGGCTTGCGCTTTGAAAATCGCCCTTGCCTTTGAATGTTTAAGAGTCAAAGGCCTCATATCTAAAAGTGTCTCAAGCCCCATATCAAGATGCTCCGCATTCAAATCTATCGGAAGCGATTGAGCTGAATTTAAAATCACCAATTCTTCCGCCAGCAATTCCACTTTTCCGGTCGGAATTTTTTCATTGATCATATTTTTCGGCCGCTCGTTTATCGCGCCAATAATTTGCGCCACGTATTCGCTCCGCAAAGTTTCCGCCAATTTCTGAAATTCCGGATTTTTTTTATTCGGCGCGAAAACCACCTGAATAATTCCTGTTCTGTCCCGCAAATCGATAAAAATAATCTTGCCATGATCGCGGCGGACATTCACCCAGCCGGCGAGAGTTACTTTTTTGCCGATATTTTTTGGAGTATCAATAATCAAAGTTCTCTGCATAACTTATAATGTTTATAATAATTATAATATTTATAATGATTATTCTATCAGATTTCCAGCTTTTTGGCAATGAAAAAATAGGCCATTATTGCCTATTTTACAAATCTCGATTAATTATAATCTTACCGCTATTTTACCAAAGAATAATTAATTAAAAGCATCTTCCTTCTCCATATCGCTATCGCCTGCCAATTCATTGCCGCCAACACCGATTCCATCTATTTGTTCCCGCTCTTTTCGCAAAATATCTTCCCATTCTTTATCATCCTGATTAGTCAAAGCGCGCACCTTAGACTTAAAACTTTTATTAAATTCTGCTACCGTTTCCGGGTCGCGAGAAAAAATTTCATTCAATGCGCTGATCGCCTTTTCCGGCAAAGACGGCAAAACGACCAAAATATCATTTTGGTCCTGCGCCGGAATATTCGACTCCGTAATTATTCTTTGAAATTCATCTAGAACATGAGACATATCCTAACATTTTACACCTTACTTTTTTCTTGTCAACTCATTTATTTCTTTTATTCGTTTTCTAACCACTTCTTTCGCAAACGCTGCGCTTAATGCTTCAACCGTTTCCATGTCTCCCCTCTCAATAGCTTCTTTTTTATCTAATGCTAATTTTTCCAATCGCGTTTCTTCCTCAGTTTTTTTTATCTGAACATCTTCTGCAAAACGACTATTCCTTTCAATATTCGCACTCATATCATTAAAATTAGCCTCAGAATCTATTTCTTTTTCAAACATAATTTTATTTAAATTTATTTCTTATTTTCTTTTAATTTAACTCATTCTATACAATCCATTATACACAAAATTTTATTTTTGTCAAGCCATAGTCTTGTCCAATGCAAGATGAGCCCCAAATGGCTTCCCATTCCAATGCAAGATGAGCCCGTAATGATTAAATCGCTCTAATCACAAACGGGCATATCTTGCTAAAAGGTAAGTGTCATTCATAATGGATTTATGAATATCAATATGAAGCACTTACCTCTTGGCAGTATAAGCCAAATCGAGGAATTTTTGAAGAGCTATAGTGTACCCCTTGTCAAGACAGTAATATCTGTTTAATTTGGTGAGTTTTGGAAGTTGATTAAGTTAAGAAATTAATAAAATTATCGAAAAATAATTTGTTGGAAATTTTAGAGTTAAGAGGCATCAAGCATCAAAGAAAATATTTTAAAGGCCTTAGAGGCGATTATAGGAGTTCGTTTTTTCAATCATTTTTTTAAATATATAGCAGCGGGAGTTTTGTAGTCCAGCGATTGGTGTCGGCG
>JAHILZ010000075.1 GCA_018896765.1 Patescibacteria group bacterium
CCCTAACATCTAAACTTATTATATAAGGCTAAATTTTAAGTTTTAAATTTTAAATGAAATCCTAAATGACTGAATTTTAAATTGTTTTTGTTTTATTCATTTAAAATTTAAAATTGATTTAAAATTTTAAATTTAGACTTTAGACTTTAGACTTTAGACTATTCCATCAGCCATTTCCAAAGCGGAATAAATTTTATTTTTTTATTTTTATAAACCTCATCCCCGCCATCATCCCATGTTATGACGGTAAGATTGCCGCAATTTAATTCTTCCCCCGATTTAACCAGCGATGACAGCTCTCTTTCTTTAGTTTCCAGATTTTTTAAATCAAAACATACTTGGATAAGTTCGGCCGCTTTTTTATTTTCCCTGATTATAAAATCAACTTCGCCGCCGCTTTTATTCAAATAAAAATATACTTCCTTCTTTTGCATTTTCAAATTCAAAAAAACCAGATTTTCCATCATTCTTCCCGCGTTTGGAGAATTTTGAAAAGAAATCGCGTTTATAAGCCCGTTATCTATGCAATATATCTTTCTGGCGCTTTTGATTTGTTCTTTCAGCTTAAAAGAAAACGGCAAAATTTCAAAGATTAAATAAGCTTCTTCCAGATAGTTCACGTAATTTTTCACCGTGTGCGAACTCTTTATTTCAAAAATGTTTTTCAATTTGCGATAAGTGAATCTTGATCCGAAATTGGAAAAAAGATAGACTGCCAGTTCCTTCAGCTCTTTTCCGAATCTGACTTTATGCCGAGGCATAATATCGCGGCTGATTATTTTATCATAAAGATCCCTCAAATATCGCTTTTTATTTTCAACGGAAAATAATTCCGGAAATCCGCCTTGTTCCATATATTCCTCCAGAACTTTTTTTATGGCCGCGCGATTTTTCGTCAAATACAAATCGTTGGCGGAAAATCGCATATCTTTTCTTTTCAAAAATTCCTTGAATGAAAAAGGAAACAATTCAATGGAAACATGTCTTCCTGTAAGATGCGTCGCCAGCTCTTGGCTTAAAAGTTTGGCATTGCTTCCCGTGATTACCAAATTATATCCCGAGCGTTTCAGGCGATTGGCAAACAGCTCCCAGCCGTCTACATTCTGCGCCTCATCCAAAAGAAGATGCTTCGCATCCGGACTTATTTCATTTACCGCTTCCAAAAAATCATTCAAATCTTCCGCTTTGGCTCCGACAAATCTTTCATCGTCAAAATTAACATAGCCGTATTCCACGCCTTGCAAAATTTGGTGCGCCAAAAAAGACTTTCCGCACCGGCGAACGCCTATCAGCACTTTGATTAAATTATTTTTTAGAGCCTTTTTAGCCTCGCTCTCGCGGTCCCTTTCCGTTATTTTAGTTTTCAAGAGTTCGGTTATTTCCGTTTTTTGCTCCAAAAGAACGGTTTTTAGCTGTTGTTTTTCCATATATGTAATTATAATGCTCAAATAATACGCTTTTTGCGCAATATACTGCGCAAACATACTATCTATTATACAATCGGGATTTTGTTTGTCAACTCCGCTGGATGTCCGTATTATTATTCATAAAACCTAAGCGGCCCCAGTAAATAAATATACGGACTGACATCCGGCGCGTCAAAAGTGTATCTCAATTCATAATTTTCTCCTTTCTTAATGTCCACACCCCATGTGATAATTTTCAATTTACAATTTTCAATTTTCAATGAATTTTCAATGTTACAATTTTCAATTTTTATATTCGGTTCGTTTGGATTTTGGGCTTTGACATTGATTTGACATTTGACATTTGTTATTTGACATTAAACTCAACTTTGAACTTTTAACTATCACTGCTTGCTCCACGCCGGCCGCTCATTATTTATAATTTTTATAATCCCGTCTTTTTTTGAAAAGGTTCTCGCGAAATCCGCCTTCCTTGACAAACTTTTCTTCGGTCCAGCGAAGCTTTTGATCTAAAAGCTGATTGGTTTGGTTGATTAAGCAAATCATCGCGTTTGCGGCTTCCTCCGGATTTTCCATATAAACTTTATAATCATTATAGCTTTTATAACGATTATACACGAGCCGTCGCACGGCTCGTGATTCATCAGAATCCATCAGCCAAAGTTTCAGATTCCTTTGCCGGAGAAAATCCAAAAAATCCTGCAAAAGCTCTTCCAAACTTCCCCGCGCCACTCCCAAAAGTTTTATCCTGCCTTCCAAGCTTTTTTGCAAATAGCCTTCGGCGATGTTTTGTTTGCCGGATCTTGCCGCCTGCGTCATCTGGTCAAGCGTGCGCGAAAACTTGCTTACATACTTTTCGCAAAACTCCACCGTGAAATCGTAAATGACTTCCGATTGCTGAAAAAACGGAAGGGATTTATATCCTTTATAATCCTTATAGTCCATATAATTTTTATAATGTTTATAATTGTTATAACGGCGTTGGCGCAGGATTTCCCGCCTCCGCAGGTTCAGATTCGGAATCTTCGTTTATTTCACATCCATTAGCCATTTCCACAAAGGCATGAATTTAATTATCTTTCCATTAACTTTTTCTTCTGTCTCTTCGTCCCAAGTTATTATCAATAAATCATCGCATTTTAATTCCTCGCCGGCTTCAATCAAAGCTTTTGTTTCTCTTTTTTTCGCGTCCGAACTTAATGTTTGATAAGAAACCTGAATAAGAGTTTTAATATCCAGTCCTTCTTTCAATATAAAATCCACTTCTTTTTGATTTCTCGTCTTGTAATAAAAAATGCTTTTATTGGGCGCGTATCCTTTTTTTAGCAACTCCATAAATACCAGATTCTCCATCAATTTGCCGGAATCCGGAGAAAAACCGGATGTCTTGGCCTTGATTAAGCCATTATCAACGATATAAATCTTTTTTGGCGCTTTTATCCGCTCTTTCATTTTATACGAATAGCGATTAAGAATAAAAATCAAATATGTTTCTTCCAGATAATTTAAATATTTTTCCAGAGTGTTGACGCTGTTAAAATTCAAAATGTTTTTTAATTTATTCAGGCTCGCTTCCTGGGAATAATTATTCATTAAATAAAGCGAAAGATCGTAAATTTTTTGCGGAAATCGAACTTTATATCTCTTAATCGCGTCCTTCAGCAGCACTGAATCAAAAAAAGTATCCAGATACAATTTTACATCGATATTTTTTACCGCCGCCTCCGGGAATCCTCCATTGATTAAATAATCGCCAAGATAATTCAACAGAATGCCTTTTGTTTCCGGCAAGAATATATCGCCGTTCGGCGGCGTGAAATTTTTAGCCGCCAAAAATTCTTTGAAACTAAAAGGCAGGATTTCAATGGGTATATGCCGTCCGGTCAAAACTGTCGCCAACTCTTTGTTCAGCAATCTGGCATTGGAGCCGGTAAGAATCAAATTATATCCTCTTCGATGCAATTTATTGGCAAACAGCTCCCAATTTTTAAAATTTTGAATCTCGTCAAAAAGAATAATCTTTTGCTCGCCGTAAACCTCAAAAATTCCTTTGATTATTTCATCGCCATCGGTAATTTTCAAGATATTTTCATCGTCAAAATTCAAATAGGCGAATTCTTTTCCCTTTAAAAGAATCATCGAAAAAATTGACTTCCCCGCTCTTCGCGGTCCGATAATAATTTTTATCAGATCGTTTTCAATTTGTTTTTTGCCAAATTCGAATTGTTCGCGAAAAACATAAGTTTTTGCAAGCAATTTATCTTTTTCTTTTTTGTGTTGGAAAATTATCTCTTTTAGCATAAAAATAGATTATACTGAATAAAAATGATGTTTTTTCTTCAATATAAGTAGTATACTGCGCAAAAATAGCTTTGTCAAAATATTACCCCCGCAATTCGCTAGCTCCATAATGGCACGATTCCCCTCCTTGGAGGGGTGGCTGCCCGCAAGCAGACGGGGCGGGTTGTTTTGAACTTTGAACTTTTAACTTTTAACTTTTAACTTTTAACTTTTAACTTTTAACTAATTATGGTGTAGGCGTAGCGGAAGGAGTTAGAGTTGGATTCGGCGTAGGGGTTGGTGTTACTGTCGGGGTCGGAGTTGGGGTAGGCGTTGGCGTAGGTGTAGGCGTAGGTGTTGACTCTGGAGTAGGAGTTATAGCAGGCGTTGCTGTTGGAGTAGGCGCAGGAGTCGGTTCGGGCGTCGGAGTTGGTTCGGCAGTCGGAGCCGGAGTCGGCTCGACTGAAGGTGTCGAGATTAATATTTGATCATTGGAATTTGGAATTTGACTGGGATTTGGGATTTGAGCATTGAGATTTTCAACCGGTTTAGGCGGCTTGACCACCGGCTCGTAGCCGGGAAGCTCTTTTGTTTTCGTATTCAAAACCAAGCCGATCAAACCCGTATATTCAGTCTTTTCCGTGATATAAGTCTGCCCTTTTTCTTCCTCGTTTTTCTGGACTTCTTTGAGATAAGCGATTTCATTGTCAATGATCTCGCCCAGCTCTTCCTGGACATAAAGCCCCAAATCCCCGCCTCCGAGCGCCGCTTTGGAAACAGTCATCTGTTTTTGCCGAAAAATTTCCTGCCAGACATCGTCCTGAATTCCCAAAGTATTATATTGATAGCCGATATAATAATTTCCCGCTTTATTATTTTCTGAAATATCGGAAGATTCGGCGTCTTGCGTAACATTGATGATTTCCATTTCCAAATCAAAATTATCCAGATCCGCCGCCAAAAGCGCGGAATTGTCCACGCCGCTTTTTTCCACGATTTCCTCGCCGATTATTTTATTTTTTACGCCCTCGTTTGACGCCACC
>JAHILZ010000009.1 GCA_018896765.1 Patescibacteria group bacterium
TGGCAAGCAAAGATTATGAAATTCAGACGAAAAGAATCTGCGCTTCGGGCGTGAGCGTGAAAGAATTAGGCGAGAATATAAGTGATAAAAATATTTTATTAAATGTTGGAACTTTGGATCTTAAAGCGGCTAACAAGCATCTGGATGATTTTTTTGGCGAAAGCAATATTTCGTTTAATATTGAGTTATCAAAAGTAGAAGTTACAAAAGAGTGCGTTGATATTTTGTTTAAAATAATAAAAGGCAATCCGGAAAAAACATTTAATTTTTCTTATGTTTTTAATAACGCTCCATCAAGTCCGTTTTTTCCATCAGGAAATTATACCGAAGAAGGATTTTCTATAGGTTTGCAATTAACGAATTTGTCTGACAATTGCAATACGATTGATGAGTGGTTTAGTGAAATAAGAAAAGTATTTGCCGAGATAAATATATTATTTGAAGGAGATAAAGAATTTCTTGGCATTGATAGCTCAATCGCTCCATTGTTTAACGGGAAAAGCAGCTTAAGAGATTTTATTAATAAAATTGGTTATGATTTCAGCTATTCGGCGCTTACTGATAATTATTTGAAAATTACGGAGTTTATAAAAAAAGAAAACCCTAGGCTGGTCGGATTGTGCGGTTTGATGTTCCCTTGTTTGGAAGATTTCGGCTTGGCTGAGGAATATGAAAAGGGAAATTTTTCAGCGGAGAGAAATATATTTTTATCACTTCATTCAGGATTAGGGATTGATACATATCCCATTGGAATCAATGAAAATCAAGAAAGAATTATAAATATTTTAAAAACAATACAAGGTTTATCAAATAAATACAAAAAACCATTATCTTGTAGGTTTATTTCGGACGGTAAAGCAAAAATTGGAGAAAAAACCGAATTTAATAATCAGTATTTAAAAGATGTGGTTGTGAGGGAATTATGATAGAGGGTTAATTTTTTAAACTATGAATAAAAGATTTAAAGAATTTGTTGAGAAAGCTAAAAACAGCAAGGAATACGCTGAGCATTATTATGAAGAAGCGGCTGCGAAAAAAGGACTTTTTGAGCTGGACACGAAATTTTTGGATAGCCTGCTTGTTCCCAAAGGAAAAATATTCGATGCCACAATGGGACGCGGCAGGCATATTATTTATTTTGCGAAAAAAGGATACGATGTGATAGGCAATGATTATAATTCGTATATGGTAGAATTGGTTAAAAAGGATTTAAGAAAAAATAACCTGAAGGCAAGTTTATATAATTTGGATGTAACCGATTTATCCGAAATTAAAGATAACTCTTTTGATTATGTTATTTGCATGTATAGTAGTTTAGGCTGTATTCCCGGAAGCGAGAACAGGCAGAAAGCGGTAAATGAGTTTTCAAGAATCGTGAAAAAAGGAGGATTGGTTGTTATTCATGCTCATAATCGTTTGGCGAATATTGGCTATTTGCAATATTTTGGCTGGACATTAAAGACTTATTTTTGGCGCGAGAAGGATTTAGAGGTGGGGGATAATTATTTGGGTGATCATTATTTAGGCGGATCATATATACATATTTTTAGTCACGGCGAGATAAAAAAAATTTTTCGCTTATCAGGATTGAAAATTACCGAAGAAGTTTATTTAAACAAAAATCAAAATGGATATTACAGCGGCTGGTTTAATAATTTAAGAAGCGGGGGATTTATTTTTGTAGGACAAAAATAAAATTATACGATTTATATGTTCAAGAATAAAAAGAAAATAATATTTTTTGACGGCGATGGAACTATTTGGTATCCGCAATCAAGCAAGCGTAAAAAAGCGCCGCATTGGATATATTCCGATAAAAATATCGGCGACAATTATCTCGAGCATTTAATACTAACGCCATCGGCTTTGGTATTATTGAAAAAGTTAAAGAAACTGGGAATTATACTTATTTTGCTTTCGACATATCCGCATTTTCCCAAAGAGGCGGATATTCTTCAGAAGGCAAAGATCAAACATTTTAAATTAGAGGAAATTTTTGACGATTTTTATACTTCACGGAATAAACAGGAAGGAAAAGGCGAGGCGATTGTAAGAATTTTGCGAAAAAAACATATTCTTAAATCTCAAGCGCTAATGGTGGGCGATAGTTATCGATTTGATTATTTATCAGCCAAGAGAGTCGGCGTGGACGCGTTGCTTATAAAATCCGAATATATGAAGCATCCGCCA
>JAHILZ010000076.1 GCA_018896765.1 Patescibacteria group bacterium
GAATGCGTTGTAATTAAAATGCTCGCCATTTAAGTCTATGCCCGTCTCCGAAATCACCACCTCTACTTTTCTCGGCTTGTCATTTAAAACTAAAATGATCACAACCACCATCGTTATAAATGTCATAACCATCACAAAATTTCCATTATAAATTCCCCACCCAATCATTGCCATTGCTCCAATCGCAGCGGCAATAAAAGAAAATTCCGTAAAAGAATTACTTTTATAATCCACCGTTGACCAAGAAAAAATAATCGGCATATTTTCACTCACAATCGGCTCTTCCTGTATTTTATTTTTTTTATTCCTGCCGACGAAAAGTTTTTTCTCGTTTGTTTTTTTAGTTTTTCTTTTATTTGTTTTGGACATAAAAAAATAAGAAATATAAATTTTAATGAATCTACCGACGGATTTCATCATACCATAACCGCAACGTAAATCCGGCGAAGTAAAGGCGGAGAGGGTGAGATTCGAACTCACGGTCCCCTTTCGGAGACAGCAGTTTTCAAGACTGCCGCGTTAGACCGCTCTGCCACCTCTCCATACAATAACTAAAAACTAACAACCGATAACTCATAACAAAAACCAATAAAACCTTCAGAGGCAATTTAATCTTATCACAAAACTCTTAAAACTCAAAACAGAAAACAATCACCGCCAAAGCGGGATCCTTCTGCGGCGGGACAAAGCCAAAACCCTCTCCGTCTCTGCCGTTATCCGTATATACTAGCTTAAAATAGTTTGAAAATTAATAAAATTATTCCTTTGAATTATTTTATTAATAATACTATTTTACTTTTTCTTTTCTGACGCCGCTTTTTGCCCTATCTATTTCATCTGCCTGGCTCCCCGGAACAAAATTCGAACCGCGAAGATTATCATTCTTCCTGATTTTCTTTTCATATCCGCCTATATTAATCGTGTACCCGGTAATAAATTTTTTCTCAACCTCTGCCCCTCTTACTTTTCTTTTATAAGAAGAAACTTCCAATTGCGCCCTAAATCCGAAATCCGCCCTATCCCCTTTTTCAATAAATCCACTGGCCGCATGCCGAATTTCTTTTTCTGTTTTATATGCAATTATATCCTCAGCGTTTTTTCCGTTAATTGCCTCATGGAAACTATCTGCAAAATGCGTTTTAATTCCATAAATGCTAAAAATGCTTACTTTGATAAATTTTTCCACAAGAACCTCTCTCACGGACATTGAATCGTCTGCTAATTCATTTGTTTTTCTTTCCAAATTTCTAATATCTTCGGGAATCTCTATTTTAAACTTATCAGGACACGCTGTTTCGCCTTCCAAGTCTTTCGGAACTTCTAGCGCGCTATATTCCAAGTCGCTGATCTCAGCTTCAATATTCGCCTGCTCTCTGCTTAACTCTTGCCGCAAGTCAAAAGAAATTTTTGCATAATCTCCCCCTCTCATTTGTCTTATGCTTCGAATTCCTTCGTTGCTTTCGCCAGCCTTATCTTTCGCCTTATCGAATATTTTGCCCGCTTCCTTATTGCGCTTTTCGTATAATTCTTCCAATATAGCTATATTTTTTTCATGTCGCGCTTCTTTTTCTTCTTCGCTAGCTTCTAGCTCGTTATTTTGTATTTCACTATCATTTTTTTCAGGCATATCAAATTCTCCATTATTAAAATCGATTGTCTTGCCATAACCCGTATCTATATTATTCCTCTCTCCTGTTATTTTTTTGTTGATCATAGTAATAAATTAGGTCTGCTGGCGCTAATTTCGCAGACACTCGCAGAATTAACGCAGAAGAACGCAGACAATATTGAAATTCCTTAACGATGAATTAATTAAAATTAACTTCTGTAAATGCTACCATATAATAAGGAAAAAATCAAGATCTTAGCCAAAAAAACAGCGCATCTCTTGACAAATTTTGAAAGTTATACTAACCTATAAAAAGTAGTGGGTGTGCCATCCCCTCCGATGTTTGCTATGTCGGAACATACCCACTACTAAAATCTCTTGCAACTGCCTTATGCGGTTTTTTTTATTTAATCCGCTATATTAAAAAATCATCGATTAAACCGCCGCGTTTTTTATTTCTTGC
>JAHILZ010000077.1 GCA_018896765.1 Patescibacteria group bacterium
CAGCAGAATCGTTTAATGCAAAACTCAAAGGATTCAGAGCAGTAGTAAGAGGCGTGACCGATAAGAAATTCTTCCTGTTCAGGGTATCAAAACTATATGGATAAGTTTTCAAACTAGTGTTAAATTGAGTATGACCCGATAATCAACGGTGTAGGTCAAATAGAAGTATCGGAGGGCTCAAGGCGGAAATCATTAATTATCCATGCTTGCTTGCTTATGAAAAAAGCTCTGAATTTTAAGGATGGATTATTTGTTGATGTTGATAATCAAACAGAGATTCGCCATTGCGGGCTTGGTTCAAGCAGTAAATTAATTGCTAGCGTTGCTTGTGCAATTAACGAGCTTTATGGAAATCCGATCAAACACGCTGATTTGGTTAGATATGTTGCTCAAAATCATGGGGAAGAAATCGATAATAATAAAGATTTATTAACGCCAGTTCAATGCATTGGCGGGTCGGCTGCCGCGGGTATGTTTGATGGCGGTGCTTTAGTTTTAGCAGGAGAAAGCTGTGTTATTAAAACAATGAATATACCCCATCGCTACGATGTGGTGATTGGGATACCCAAAGACTATAAGGAGTTGGATTCAAAGGTTCTTCTTGATATGGAAATAAAAAATTTTAGTAAATTTTTAAAAACAGGAAAAAAATATGGACCAAAAATTGCTTATAATATCCTTCATTTTTGCTTGCCTGCAATGACAACCGGTGATTTAAAAACGATTGGGGATGTTATTTTTGATTATAGGTTTAATATGGGGAGTATAGAGAATTGTTCCTATTGCTATCCTAAATTAACCGAAATTACAGATAAACTAACCCATTTAAAGCTTAAAGGCATTGCTGATGTTTTGGCTATTTCTTCAGTAGGTCCTGGTATTTTTGTAATTACAAAAAAAGCCTTAATATGCAAAAAGGCTTTCGAAAAAGTAAATTTAAAAACATTTGTAGTTAAAATTGAAAACGAAAAATATTCTGTTTTGGAAAAGACAAGAGTTTAAATTATCAATTTAAAGAGAAAATAGCAAAATTATTTTTAATATTTTTCTTTATTTTTAATTAAGAATTCAGCGATAGAAATATAATTTTTATTCCATATATTCACTCGTTCTTCTTCGGGGTATTCTGTTAAGGCTCTTGTTTCATTTGCGAGTCTAATAATTCCGCTCCAGCCATTTTTTGGATCAGGAATATTAATTTTATTTTCAAAATAAATAGGTACTTTGTACGTATATTCTAAAGTAAAACCATTTGGTTCAGCATAAACTGTTGCAACTTCCATATAGCCACTTCTGTCTTTTTGGGTTTTAAGAATTTCTAATAATTTTTCAGCCGATAAACGCTTCTCAATAAAGCTTGTATATGGTCCTGGAATGCCTAGCGCATTTATAATCATACTGTGATCTTCTCTAATCATAGGCATTTTAAATTCTTTAGCAGCCTGTATCGCTGTATATTTAGCAATTTCTAGGCTTGTATCAGCCTGAATTTCGGGAAATTCCTTGTTAATTTGATTTATTGAAATTCCGTATTTACCGAATGCGTTTTTAGCGGCAAGCAATTTTCCTGGATTTTTAGTGATGAGATTGATTGCTATTGATGCCATAGTGGGTATAAAAGATTATTTTTCTTATATAAATATAGCACTATGGTTGAATAAAAACAATAGTAGCCCTATTGTTTTTATAGATCTTTTCTTCCTGCCAGCGCGCTGGAAATTGTCGCTTCATCCATATATTCCAGCTCGCTTCCGCTGGGAAGGCCGCGCGCGAGGCGCGTAATTTTTACTCCCGAAGGAGATAAAACGCGAACTAAATAAAGAGCGGTAGTGTCGCCTTCAGTGTTGGGATTTGTGGCAATTATTATTTCCTGGATTTTCGGATTGTTTTTTTCTTTTTCGGGAGAAGCGGCAAAAGCGGGGGAATTATTTCGTTTTGATATCCTGTCAACCAATTGTTTGATTCGCAGGTTTTCCGGCATAATATGCTTGTGGGGGCTGATTACTCCGCCCAAGACATGGTATAGCCCTTTGTACTGGCCGGATTTTTCCAAGACAATAATATCCAAAGCGCTTTCTATCACGCAGATTTTTGTTCTGTCTCTTTTGGGACTGGCGCAAATCGGGCAGAGGCCAGTTTCTGAAATATTGCCGCATTCCGCGCAATGCTTTATTTTTTTCGCGAAGTCGATTAGGGCATAAGCAATGGCGCTCGTGTATTCTTTTGGCTGGCTTGCCAAGAAAAACACCAGCCGCTCGGCAAATTTCGGGCCGATTCCGGGAAGGCGCGCAAGTTGCTTAACTAAATTTTCAATTGGATTTGGAAGCATAAAATGGGAAAGATTAAAATGATAAAGTAAACTTTTTTAATGTCAAATGACAAATTTCCAATGACAAATCAAGCCCAAAATCCAAATGACAAAGTAAAATAATCACCAATAACCAAGATACAATAACCAAACAAATTCCAATCACCGAATAACCAATGCCCAATGTTTGATTATTGAGATTTGATTATTGATTATTGTTTGGTGTTTGTTTCCTGATGTTTGGTTATTTTAGGAATTTGACATTGATTTGACATTTGGCATTAGTAATTTGTCATTAAGCAACACATTTATAATTGAGAAACTTTTTATTTGCAAATAGTTTACGATAAAAAAAGTGGTATGTTTAATACGTAGTCAGGTCTTTGTAGTCTTGAGAATTAACATAATCCTGATAAACGGCATCTCTTTGGCTAAGGTTTTCGAATGAAGCTCTTTCGCTCCTGAAGTATAGCTTGATCGTGCCGATCGGGCCGTTTCTGTGCTTGGCGATTATAATATCGGCGATATTCCTGTTTTCTTCGGTTTCGCGCACGCGGCTTTCGCGATAGATCATCAATACGACATCGGCATCCTGTTCGATCGTGCCGCTTTCTCTTAGATCCGAAAGTCGCGGTTTTTGCCCTTCGCGCGATTCTACGGCTCTGGATAGCTGGGAAACAGCGATAATCGGAATATTTAATTCTTTGGCAAGCGATTTCAAAGAGCGGGTAATTTCGCCCAGCTCTTGCACGCGGTTGTCGGAGTAGCTTGATCTTTTTGTCCGATCGGATTGCATCAGCTGCAAGTAGTCAATGATTATTAATCCTAAATTACCGGTTTCGTTTTGGAGACGGCGCGCCATAGTGCGCATGGCCATTACGTTATTTGATCCCGCGTCGTCAATATAAATCGGGGCCTCGGATAAAGTGGCCATTGCTTCGCTAATTCTCGAAAATTCATCATTTTCTCCGTCACTGGATAATCTTCCGCTTCTAAGGCGCCTTAAGTCAACCTTGGCTTCGGCGCAAAGCAGTCTGTCAACCAATTGTTCTTTGCTCATTTCAAGCGAAAATATTCCCACCCCTTTTCTCTCTCTTATGCTTACATGGCGCGCTATATCCAAAGAAATAGATGTTTTTCCCAAGCTTGGACGGGCGGCAATGATAAGCAAGTCGGATTTTTGCAATCCATTCAAGGCCATATCCAGATCTTGAAAACCGGTTGCGGTTCCTCGAAATTTATCTTTATTTTGGTGCAATCGATCGATTCGGTCAAACGCTTCTTGCAGGATTGGTTTGACATGGAGAAAACTTTGGCTTAAATATTTTTGCGAGATTCCGAAAATTAATTTTTCTGCATCGTCGAGGAGCTTGTCGACTTCTTCCGCTTCCTCGTATCCCAATGTTAAAATTTGTCCGGCGGTATTGATAAGGCGGCGGAGAGTCGCTTTTTTCTGGATGATTTTCGCGTAATAAATGACGTTGGCGGCGGAAGGCGTGGAATTAACCAAGCTAGCCAAATATCCGCTGCCGCCGATCTCTTCCAGCTGGTTTTTTTCTTCCAACCTGTTGGTCAAGCTTAGCATATCAATCGGTTCTTGGCGGGTATATAATTCGACCATGGCGGAAAATATTTTGGCATGGGTATTTTTGTAAAAATCATCCGAGGTAACGGTGTTTTCAATTTTGATAATCGCGTCTTTGTCCAGCATTAAAGATCCGAGCAGGGCTTGCTCAGCTTCCAGATTTTGAGGCGGAAGGCGGCTGAAACTTGAGATGTCAGAAACAGGAATTATATCTTTTTTGGTTTTGATGTCGAAAGGCACGGTGTTTTTAAATACGAAATTCGAATATCGAAATACGAAACCCCATACCAGTTCGCTACGGGGCAGGCAAATTCTAAATTCAAATGTTCAAAATCTAAAACAAATTAATTTTAGTTTTTGTAATTTGAATTTTGGTGATTCGGATTTGTTTCGATTTTCGGATTTCGCGCTTCGAATTTTTTTCTTTAGTATACAAATTCTATCATTATTCTTCTCCTGTGTAAATACCAAAAAAGAGGCGATTTATCCTCTTTTTATGCACGAGTTATTGACAGAATCCTAACGGGGTTTTATTTTTGTCTTTTCGTCCGTGTCTTCAACGGCAAAATTTTGTTCCTCGATTTTTTTTCGCAATTCATCGGCCAGCGCCCAGTTTTTTTCCAGCCGGGCTTTTTCACGCGCCGTTGCCAAGTCTTTGATTTCTTGGGGAATTATTATTATTTTCTTTTTAATTTTATCCAAGCCCAAGCCAAAAATTTTATCCATTTTTAAAAGCGATTGTTTTTTGGCTTCCGGCGGATAATCTGATTTAATTAAATCCCACATTACAGCCAGCGCTTTCGGCGTATTTAAGTCATCGTTAATAGCTTCCAAAAATTGCCGTTCGAATTCGGGGCATCCGGACTTTGGCGCGCCCATCTGGCTTGCGGCGTCATAAAGTTTATTAAGAGCGGTCTCAGCCGATTTAAGAGATTCCCACGTAAAATTAAGCGGGGTGCGATAATGGGTGGTAAGGAAAAGATAGCGAATAGCCGAAGGATTGATTTTGCGTTCAACCACGTCTTTTAGCGTGTAAAAATTTCCAAGACTTTTGCTCATTTTCTTGCCGTCTACTGTTATAAATACTCGGTGAACCCAGTATTTGACGAATTGCTTTCCCGTGGCTGATTCGCTTTGCGCGATTTCCGCCGGGTGATGCACTCCGATATGATCTATGCCTCCGGTGTGGATATCAAAACTCTCGCCTAAATATTTCATGCTCATCGCCGAGCATTCTATGTGCCAGCCCGGAAATCCGTCGCCCCACGGAGAATCCCAGTGCATGGTATGATTGGCAAAACGCCCGACTCTTTTGAACCAAAGGACAAAGTCATAAGGATTTTTCTTTTTGGGATCGACGATAACATCTTCTCGCGCGCCGGTTATTTTTTCCGACAATTTTTGCCCCGAGAGTTTTCCATATTCCGGAAATTTGGAAACATCAAAATAAACAGCGCTATTTGTTTCATAAGCATAGCCATTTTTCTCAATCCGCCTTACCAGCTCTATTTGTTCTTTAATGTGTTCCGTGGCGCGGCAGATTATATCGGGTCGGAATACATTCACGCTGTTCATTGTGTCAAAAAATTCTTTTTCGTATTTTTTGGCGATATCCCATACGGTAAGGCCTTCGCGCTTCGCGCCTTTTTCCATTTTATCCTCTCCTTCGTCGGCATCGGAAGTCAAGTGTCCGACATCGGTGATATTCATTACATGGGTAACATCGCAGCCATTATAAATAAGCGCGCGGCGCAAGATATCATCGCCTACATATTTGCTCATATGTCCGATATGGGTTGACCAGTAAACCGTGGGCCCGCAAGTATAAAGACCCACATTCGGCGGGTTTATCGGCTTGAATTCTTCTTTTTTGCGAGTGAGGGAATTGTATAGGAAAAGAGGCATAATTTTGCTTTTCGAAATTTAGTTCAAGGTTCAAGGTTCAAAATTAAAAGTTTAGGAGTTTCGCGAAGCGAAACACAATCATTTTTAACTTTTCACTTTGAATTTTTAATTTAGTCCGCCCTAAGGCGGACGCCTACATCCATTTCTTATTTTTGAAATAAACCAGCAACAGGGCGCCAGCCAGAAACATTACCAGCAGTATTATCGAAAATCCAAAAGGATCATCAGTAAGAGGCATTCCGCCGACGTTCATTCCCCATATATTTACGATTAAAGCCATTGGCGCCAAAATCACGGATACAACCGTAAGGATTTTCATTGTTTCATTTAGCTGGTAGGACAGAAGGCTTTCGTTTGTATCTTCGATGGACTCGACCATTTCTTTATGGTTTTCGATCGTATTCCAAATTTTGATATTTGATCCGATGACTTCTTGAGCATGTCTTTCAAGCTTTACGATGTTCTTTGCGCCGCTAAACCGGTAGGCTTTGCGCGTTAATGATTCTAAAATCGCGTGCTGGGGTTTGATGATTCTCCTGAAATTTATAATGTCGCGTTTTACAATAGCGATTTCTCTTAACATTTCTTTTTCTTTGCCTTTGAAAACATTTTCTTCAATTATATAAATATTATCGGCAATATGGTCAAGCATAGGCATTTGAGCATCAATCAAAGAATCAAGCAGATGATATAAAAGATGAATATGTCCTTTGCCCAGATAAGCGCTTTTGTCTTTCAAACAATTATTGCAAATACGAAAAAAATTATTATGTTCAGAGAGGTCTCCGTTGTGAGAAGTGATCAATGTGTCGTTTGTAATTATTATATCAAGTTCTGTCGAACGGCTCTGGCGGCTTTCGGAAATATAAAGCGGAAAATGAAGGATTATAAAAAGATAGCTTTTGTACTCTTCGATCTCAGATCTTTTGATAGGGGGCACTAAACGCTCAAGAACACTGTCTCTGATTACAAATTCTTTTTTTAATCGGTCAATGTCTTCCTTGGTCGGATGGTCGACATCGATCCAATTAAAGCCTTTTATACTAAGTTTTTTAAGCATGAACTTATTTTAACATTTTATCATATTAACATTTAAACATAAATTGCAATTCATGTTTTTGTTTACGCTCCATCTTAATATGCCGGAAATAATTACAACCTAATCAGAAGATTTTATTAATTTAAAGATTCTTAGCGCTTGTTAAAATGCTAAGATGTTAATATGTTTGTATGATTTCATTATATCACAAAACGCCAGCTTGACAAATGGGGAAAATCCGATATAATGAAAAGTCTAATTTGATAAGCGCAATACTGAAAAATCCAAAAATATTAATTTTGGACGAGGCAACTTCCGCGCTGGATAGCATTACGGAAAAACTAGCGCAGGATGCTTTGAAAGAATTAATTAAGGGACGAACAGTGTTTGTGATTGCGCATAGATTGAGTACAATTAAGGAGGCAAATAAAATATTAGTAATAAAAGATGGCATGATTGTTCAGGTCGGAACTCATGGTCAATTAGTTGCCAAAGAAAACGGCAGCTATCGCCAGTTTCTTGATCTGCAAACATTTTGAGGGATCTTATTTTTTAACGATCCCTTTATTTTTTTTGCGCGTCAGGCCTCAAATGTGTCCGGGCTGTATATAAAAAATATATTATTATCTATTATCAATAAAATCAGCTCCAGCATAATTTATTGATAAAGTGATAAAATAATGATATAATGCGAATGTGATTAAAGCAAACGAATTAAAACGAACCAAATTGTATCAGGAAAAAATAATGGCAAAAACTACCACTAAAAATATTACAAAGATTATTTTATTGTCTCTTGTTGCCGCGGGCGCGGCGGGGGCGGTTGTTGCTTTGCCCGGTTTGGCGATATTGGGCAAAGAATTTGCGAGCTGGAATAAATATAAAAAATTTCGCTTAAAATCGACTTTAAAAAGATTGCATAAGCAAAGAATGATAAATTTTTCTGAAAAATCTGACGGTACAATACAGCTTGAATTAATTGAAGCGGGCAATAAGCGCATTTTGCAATATAAATTTGAAGAGATGGAAATCAAAACTCCTTTAAAGTGGGATGGCTTGTGGAGATTGGTTATGTTTGATATTCCCGATAAGAAAAAACAAGCGCGCGAAGCTTTGAGAGCAAAGTTAAAAACTCTCGGTTTTTACAAAATTCAAGAAAGTATTTTTATTCATCCCTATGACTGCAAGAACGAAATAGATTTTATAAAAGAACTTTATAGCATAGGTCCTTTTGTAAAATTTGTTATTGCCGGGAATATTGATGATGATTTTAAATTGCGAAAAATATTTTTATTGAATTAAGAATGATTTTTAAATCAAACGATTTTTAAAGCATCAATAAAATCTGCTGGAGCATAAGTTATTGATATTTTTACATAATGAATAAAAAAAAGGCGCGCAATTTGCAATTTATAGCGCGTCTTAATCAAAGGTTAAAACTTATTTATCAATAAAATCTGCTGGAGCATAAGTTATTGATAAATTAAAAGGAAAAAGATAATAAAAGATAATATATGGGTGAAACATGAGAGGATAATATTTCTATATTTCTATATAGAAATATTATTGCATGGTTTTGACATTTTGCGCGTCAGGTCTTGAATTTTTTAAAAAACTATGCTAAATTGTATTAGCGATTATAGATTGATGGTTTAGAAAAACTAATTCTGTCATTCTGCCTTCGATTACACTCAGGCCATGAGCGAAGTCGAATGGAATTTATTTCAGAATCTATAATATACGCTTTCAGTTTTATAGATTTTATTGAGCGTTATAGCGACTTTTTTAGATACTGAAACAAGTTCTCGTTCGAGTCTGAGCCCGAGGGCTTATCCCTCAGAGTCGAAGACAGGATGACATATTAGATAATATTTCTATATTATAAGATTAACAAAAAAATATGATTTCAAGTAATAAAGAAGATGACGAAATAAAAACAAGCGCGGCAGGGGACGAAAAAGATGTTAAAGAATTAACTGAACTTTTGTATAGTCGCAAGACGGAAGATGAAAAGAAAAAAATTAAAGGTTTAATTGAATTTTTGTATAATCGTAAACTAGAAGAAGAAAAGAAAAAATCAGCCGAATATCATGATCACTGGAAGCGGGCGATGGCAGATTTTCAAAATTACAAAAAAAGGCAAAGCGAGTTATTCGGGGAATTGGTCGGCGCGGCCAATCAGGATTTGATTTTGGCATTGCTTCCGATTTTTGACGCTTTTTGCTTGGCCGTGAATTGCGTTCCCGAAGATATAAAAGACACGGAATGGGCAAAAGGCGTGGCGCAGATAAAATTTCAGCTCGGAGATTTGTTGAAAAGCAAAGGGCTGGAAGAAATAAGATCGATCGGCGAGAAATTCAATCCGGAATTTCACGAAGCGGTGGAGATGGTAGAATCGGAAAAGCAGGAAGGAGAGATTTTGGCAGAAGCGCAGAAAGGATATAAATTGAATGGAATGGTGATTCGGACAGCGAAGGTGAAAGTGGCGAAAAAATAAAGAGATATTGGATATTTGATATTGGATATTAAAAAAAGAAGGAACAAAAGTTCCTGTATTTAATAAAATTTCTTTGAGTTTATTTTTACGCAAAGCAAGTAGCCGGATTTAAATGGGGTCCAAACTAGTGCCAAGGCGAACAGATAAACCTGCCACAACAAATCCCCAACACAGGTCTTTGTTTGCATTTTTTCGTCGAAATTACATATTTTGTTAGCATAGACAGTTAATCTGTTTCTTAGTTTTAAAATTTTACCCATCTTATTCACCTCCTTGAATTTTTCTTGATTCTATTGTAGAATTAAAAGTAAGAAAAGTTAAGTAATTCGATATTAGATATTAAGATATCAGATATTATTAATTATTTTTTTTAATATCCAATATCTACTATCCAGTATCTTTATAAACACATGTCAAAAATCATAGGAATCGATTTGGGAACTTCAAACTCTGCCGCGGCGGTGATGGAAGCGGGGAAACCGACCATTATTCCTTCAGCCGAGGGGATTTCAGCGGGCGGAAAAGCTTTTCCGTCAGTGGTGGCTTTTACCAAAACAGGCGAACTTTTGGTTGGAGAGCCGGCGCGGCGCCAGGCGGTAACCAATCCGGAAGGAACGGTAATGGCGGCCAAAAGAAAGATGGGCACTGATTTTAAATATAAAATATTCGGCAAAGAATATACTCCCGAGCAAATTTCCGCTTTTATTTTGCAGAAAATCAAAAAAGACGCGGAAGCTTATCTCGGACAAAGAGTGGAAAAAGCGGTGATTACGGTGCCGGCTTATTTTAACGATTCTCAGCGCCAGGCAACCAAAGACGCCGGCGCGATTGCCGGGCTGGAAGTGGTGCGCATTATCAATGAACCGACGGCCGCGGCTTTGGCTTACGGGCTTGATAAAGTCGGCAAAGATCAGAAAATTTTGGTTTTTGATTTGGGCGGCGGAACGCTTGACGTGACGATTATGGATTTTGGCGAAGGGGTTTTTGAAGTGGAATCCACTTCAGGCGATACTCAGCTTGGCGGCACCGATATGGACAAAGCGCTGATTGATTTTATCGTCGAAGAATTTAAAAAAGATAATGGCATTGATCTGTCTCAAGATAAAATGGCGATGCAAAGGATTCGAGAAGCGGCTGAAAAAGCTAAAATTGAATTGAGCACTACTCTTGAAACCGATATTAATTTGCCATTTGTGACGGCGACTGATGCCGGACCGAAACATTTGGCTATTAAGCTTACGCGCGCGAAACTGGAATCTTTGATTAAGCCGATTATCGATCGGATGCGCCATCCGGTGGAGCAGGCGATCAGCGACGCGAAACTTACACCCGATAAAATTGATAAGATTATTATGGTGGGCGGACCGACAAGAATGCCGATTGTTCAGAAATTCGTGGAAGATTATGCCGGAAAAAAAATCGAGCGAGGCGTGGATCCGATGGAGTGCGTGGCGGTGGGAGCTTCGGTTCAAGGCGCGGTGCTGGGAGGAGAAGCAAAAGAAATATTGCTTTTGGACGTTACTCCTCTTACGCTTGGAATTGAAACTATGGGCGGCGTGGCTACTCCTTTGATCAATCGAAATACCACTATTCCGACTTCAAAGTCGCAAATATTTTCAACCGCGGCAGAAAGCCAGACATCGGTGGAAATTCATGTTTTGCAGGGCGAGCGCCCGATGGCTTCAGACAATAAATCATTAGGCAGGTTTATTTTAGACGGGATCCCTCCGGCGCCGCGCGGCATTCCGCAGATAGAAGTGATTTTTGACATTGATGCCAATGGTATTTTGACCGTCACTGCCAAAGACAAAGCTACCGCGAAAAGCCAGCATATTACCATTCAGGATTCTTCAAAGCTCAGCAAGGAAGATATTGAAAAAATGAAAGCGGAAGCGGAAAAATTTTCCGCCGCGGACAGGCAGAGAAAAGAATTGGTGGAAACGCGCAATATCGCGGATAATTTGATGTATACCGCTGAAAAATCCATAAAGGACGCGGGCGCAAAAGCGCCGGAAGCGATGAAAAAAGAAGTTGAAGAAAAAATTGCGGCTTTGAAAAAAATAAAAGACAGCGATGATTCCGCCGCGATTAAAAAAGCCACCGATGAACTGTCTCAGTCGCTGCAAAAAATAGGCGCGGAATTGTATAAAGCTCAGCCACAGGGCCCGGGCGCGGGAGAAGCGCCAAAATCAGATGATAAAAAGAAAGAGGGTCCTGTAGAAGGCGAGTTTGAGGAAAAAGACAAGAAGAAATAGGTATTATTTTAAGATTGTCTAGTAAAAAAACAAGCTTACTGTTAAAATAGCAAGCTTGTTTTTATTTAAACTTTTTGTATTTAGTATCAGGTATTATGTATTAGGTATAATTAATTTTTGATTTATACTTAATACTTGATACGTAATACTTAATACCGATTTTTAGAATCCTAAAATTCTCGCGTTTTGGGAAAATGATTCCAGCCAATTATTCGCAATCGCGATTTTAATAACGGCTGCCAAAGCCAAAAGCATTATAAGCGCGAACATTCTTATGCCAACTTTCACGTAATCCACTTGTCCCTCGTTTGCCGGATCGCTCCAGCGTTTTTTATCACCCATAGTTTAAAAATAATTTTGAATTCTGAATTTCGATTGAATTCATTAATGATTTAATTTTTAAACATTAAGCCATTCGAGTTTGAATCAAAATTCAAAATTAGAAATTCAAAATTTTATAGACTTTCAACTATTTTAATTATACACAATTTCTCTTGACAAATCAAGTTTTTTGGGTATAATTGTAATTAAGAATACCGGCTTGGCTCTTTTAAATAAAAAATAAAAGGGAGAGTTTAGGAATTGATGTAAAGCTTCTTCTTAATTTTTTAGACACTTCAAGGTCTTTTTTATTTTGGGGGAATAGAGTATAATAAGATATATAAATTTTTAATTTTGAATTCTGAATTTCGATTGAATTCATTAATGATTTAATTTTTAAACATTAAGCCATTCGAGTTTGAATCAAAATTCAAAATTGGAAATTCAAAATTTTAGTGTACTATGTCCAAAGATTATTACGAAATTTTAGGAGTTGGCAAAGGCGCGTCGGATGAAGAGATCAAACGCGCTTATCGGCGTTTGGCGCAAAAGCTACATCCGGACAAGCCGGGCGGAGACGAGAAGAAATTCAAAGAAATAAATGAAGCTTATCAAGTTTTATCCGATAAGCAGAAAAGAGGCCAGTATGATCAATATGGCCAGACTTTTGAACAAGCTCAGTCGCAGGGCGGGGGCGGCTTTGGCGGGTTTGAAGGTTTTGGCGGTTTTGGAGATATGTTTCGCAATGCTTCCGGCGGGGGAATAAATTTCGAGTTTGACGGGGAAGGATTTGGAGATATTTTTTCCGATATATTCACAGGAGGCAGGGCTCGAGGCGGACGAGGAAGAAGGGCGAAAAAAGGCGAAGATGCCGCGATCGATATTGAACTGACTCTTGAAGAAGTTTTTAGCGGAATCGAACGGGAAATAAATCTTTACAAAAGAGCGGTTTGTCCGTCTTGCGCGGGAAGCGGCGCTGAAGCCGGATCAAAAATCGTGAATTGTCCCGCTTGCAAAGGAGCAGGCGAAATTCGCCAAACGCGCCGGACAATTCTGGGAAGTTTTACGCAAGTTTCCGCTTGCCCGGATTGCGGCGGGGAAGGGAAAACGGTGGAAAAAAAATGCAAAGCCTGCGGCGGGGACGGAAGAGTCAAAGAAACCGCGCCGATAAAATTAAATATACCCAAAGGCGTGGAAGACGGAATGACGTTAACTTTGCAAGGAGCCGGCGAGGCCGGTCCGAAGGGGGGAGTGAGCGGGGATTTGTATATCAATGTTCATATTAAGCCGCATAAATATTTTAATCGCCGGAATTCCGATATTATTTATGAAGCGGAAATTAATTTTTCAGAAGCCGCGCTTGGCGCGAAAATTGACGTGCCGACAATTGAAGGAATCGCGGTTTTAACCGTGCCCGCCGGCATTGAGTCGGGAAAAGTTATCCGGATGACAGGCAAAGGCATGCCTCGCATGGATAGTTATGGCCGCGGCGATCAATATGTAAAAGTAAAAATCAAGACGCCGAAATCTTTGACAAGAAAACAAAGGGAGTTGTTGGGGGATTTGGGGAAGGAAGGAATGTAAACGAAAATGACAAATTTCTAATGACAAATGTCAAATTAATGCCAAATGCTTAAATGTCAAATTTAGTTAGTTGATTTAATAGTATTATATTACTCTTGATTTTTTACAGGAAATATGTATAATATATTTATTATAACCGTGCGGCGCGGTTTGTGTTTTGTTTTGGGTCGGTAGCTTCCCTCGACTACGTTCGAGGCAGGCAGTCCAAAAAAACATCTTTTGTTTTTCAATAAGCATTTATGCTTTAAAATTATATCTTTTGGGTCGGTAGCTCAGTCGGCAGAGCAACAGCCTTTTAAGCTGATGGTCGTGGGTTCGATTCCCACCCGACCCACAAAAAAAATTCGAAAATTTATTTTTCGTTTTTTTTATTGACAACTTAGCGGATTTCATTTAAGATTAATATTAATAAGGAGGCGGATTTTTTTGCCCCGCACCATATAGACTTATATGATGAACTAAAAGAATGACTAGCGCAAAAGGCAAGTTATTTTAAGGTTACGAATATAAATAATGGTATTGGGGTTGGCTTAATTAAGCCCTGCACCTTGAAAATTTGAAACGAATTTAAAATAAATCAGAAAAGAAATAAAAGGAAATAGGTGATTGAAAATGGGATCAAAAATACCAGCGCAAATATTGGAAACAGAATTAAGTAATCAAATAGAAAAAGCAGAAATGATACTTGATAAGCCACCGGGTAAAGTCAGAAATATCTACAGAATAGATTATTGCGACGATAAACTGCTAATGGCAGTGATGCCAAGGCTAAGTAGTGATGATTTTGTTTTGCCTTGTATAGCAAATATTATAGATGAAGTGCGAAATGCCACATCTGTATTTGCTTTTACGCAAATTTTAAAAGGATTGCCAAATCATCTGATAGCTCATGGTAGCCAAATTGATAAATATCTCCCTATTGATTTGCGCGGCAATGCCAAACTTCAAAGCGTGGCTATGGTTGTAAAGAAGCTTACAATCAGCGATATTGAATGGATCTGGCGCGGATGGCTTGCCGGTTCCGGAGAACGGGTTTATGCCAAAACCGGAGAAATCTGCGGCATCAAATTAAGGCCGGGACTTTTTCCCGGAGCAAAACTTGAACGGCCTATACTTACGCCGACAAGCAAGGCCCAAGAAGGACATGACTTGCATCTTACTTATCAAGATGTAATAGCAAAGTATGGGAAAGGGTACGAACTCTTATCCGGCAAAGCTTATCAGAGATTAGTCGATCATTGCGCTAATGTGGAAATAATTGCAGCGGATTCAAAGTGGGAAATTAGCACGGATTTGATTTTGGCGGATGAAATATCGCCAGACTCCTGTCGTTTTTGGTACATGGAAGATTGGCTGAAAGCGATAGGAAACAAGCAAGCTCCGCAAGGCAGAGATAAACAGCCGGTGCGAGATTATGCCGCAACTATTAAAACTCCGTTTACTGATAGTGAAGGAGAAACAATTGTCGGCCTCGGAAATCTTGATCCGGCTAATTTGAAGCACGTCGCATTTGTCCACGGAATAACGGTTCCGACAAAAGTGGTTAGAGATACCAAAGCGCGATATCTTGATTTTTTTAATCGCTTCACAGGAATGCCACTGAAAGAGTTCCAGCGGGATGCAATGGGAATAAACATATGAATTTTGAGTCAAGGCATTTAATCCAAATTTTTTGGCAAACAAAAATCGCCATAAATTGCGGATTGATGCCTCTTTTTTTTTGCTTGTCATTCATTTTGTAAAAATATCAATAATTTATGCTCCAGCTGATTTTATTGATATTTTGAAAATCATTCTTAATTCAATAAAAATATTTTTCGCAACTTAAAATCGTCATCAATTTAACTTATCAATAATTTATGCTCCAGCTGATTTTATTGATAAATAAATTTTAACCTTTGGTTTTTTGTTTATTTTGTAAAAATATCAGGTTTAATGCTTAAAAATGGCTTGCGTTTTGTTAAATTGATAATGCCGCGGAATTTCTAATGGGGTTTTCGACTTTTGACCCCGTTAATTGGATTGTAAAAACAATCCAAAATCCCAAAGAATTTTATTTAACAGGGTTGACAATTTATGAATTTTTGTTAAGATTTAAGCAGTAAAATTAAATAAGGAGGAACGCGTATTGAACAAAATTTTTAGAAGCATTGAAACCGATGATAATCTGACAGAAGGGAAAGCAAAACTGGAGGCGACAAATAAAATGCTTGTCTGTTTTGCAGGCAGTTCGCACAGGAGGACGATTCTAATATTTCTTTCGTGCGGATGCGGAGAAAAAAATGTATCCGACATAACAAAAGGTATCGGAGAAATATTATCAAGCAATCAAAAAATTAATATTAAACAGACCCTTGATCGTTTACAGAAAGACGGTTTAATTGAGGAGGATGAAAAAAATATTAAATTAACGGGAAAAGGAAAAGAACTGGCAAAAATTTTTGACATTAACAGGAAAGTTTATGGGGATATTTGAGGCGCTAAGCAGCTCGCCTCTTTTTTTATTTTCACTTTTACGCTATACTTACTTTAGGTAGTGAGATTATATTTTTAGCGTTGTTTCGCTTGACCCTGTTAAATCCGCCCTAGGCGGTGCGAAGCAATTTAACAGGGTTGATATTCGCGATGATTCGCTCAATATTCGCATTGCGTAAATCCGCTTCTACAATTTCCTAGAAGCGAAAAAGGCGCGAATCCCGAGTACTCGGGATGCGAATGGTTGCGAAAGAAGTTTTATTCAAAATACTTGGATATATGCATAAAAAACAGATTCACGATTTAATCGAAAAAGTTTTGAAAGATTTAGGCATTAGCCAGATGCCGAGTTTTAGCGTATCTTATCCGCCGGAAGCTAAGTTCGGCGATTATACGACCAATGCCGCGTTGATTGCGGCGAAGATTTTGAAAAAAGCGCCGATGGAAATAGGGGAGAAAATAGTATCAAGTATCAAGTATCAAGTATCAAGTATGGGAAAAAAAGGAATAATTAGAAAGATAGAGGTTGCGCCGCCGGGGTTTATAAACTTCACCTTGAAGCCAGAGGTTATTCAGAAAAATTTAGCGAATATTTTAAAACAAAAAGATAAATATGGGAGTTCTAAGGCGGGGAAGGGAAAAGTCGTGGTGATAGATTATTCACAGCCGAATATCGCCAAGAGAATGCATGTTGGCCATCTCCGTTCAACGATCATCGGCCAGGCGATTTATGACATTTATAAATTAGAAGGATATAAAATTAAGGGTGTCAATCATATAGGCGATTGGGGTACGCATTTTGGAAAGCTGATTTATGCTTATAAAAATTTTATAGATAAAAAAGCTTTGAAGGAAAATTTTATTCAGGAAATGAATCGGCTTTATGTTGATTTTAACGCGCGAGCAAAAGAAGATGAGAAATTAAATGATTACGCGAGAGAGGAAACCAAGAAATTTCAGGAAGGCGGCAAAGAAAATGTGAAAATTTGGAAATATTTTGTCCGGGAAAGCATGAAGGAATTTGATCGCATTTATAAAATTATTGGAGTAAAAATAGATTATACTTTGGGCGAGAGTTTTTATCAGCCGATGTTGAAAGGAGTTATTTCCGAAGCTTTAGAAAAAGGCATTGCGATTCATTCTCAGGGCGCGGTGATTATTCCGCTTGATAAATATAATTTGCCGCCGTTTATGATTCGGAAAACCGATGGCGCTACGCTTTACGGCACTACCGATTTAGCCGCTGTAAAATATCGAGTCAATAAATGGAAAGCGGATAAAATTATTTATGTGGTTGCCAACGAGCAAGCCGGGCATTTTCAACAGCTTTTTAAAGCAGGAGAGCTTATGGGTTATATAAAGGGCGGAATAGCGGAGCATGTAAAATTCGGAATGGTGCTGGGCGCTGACGGCAAGAAATTCTCCACTCGCGAAGGGAAAGTGATACTTTTGGAAGATCTTCTTGGCGAGGCGATTGGCCGCGCGAGAAAAATCGTGGAAGAAAAAAATCCGAAACTTTCGAATCGTGAAAAGGAAAAAATCGCCAAAGCGGTCGGCATCGGCGCGATAAAATACAACGATTTATCGCAAAATCGCTTGACGGATATTACTTTTAATTGGGATAGAATGCTGGATTTTCGGGGAAACTCGGCGCCGTATTTGCAATATGCTTACGCGCGGATAAAAAGTATTTTGAGAAAATCAAAAGCTTCAAAAGGATTTAAGCTTGATTCAAAATTATTAAAAAACGAAAAAGAGCTGGCGGTTTTGCGGCAATTGGCTATTTTTGATGAAATTATTGAACGAGCGGGACAAGAACGCATGCCAAATATTATAGCCGATTATATCTATAAACTGGCGAATAGTTTTAACGCGTTTTATGAAAATGTTCCGGTGCTTGGCGCGGAGAAAGATGTGCGCTTTGCGCGTCTTGGCCTGATTTCGGGAGTGGCGATTGTGATAAAAAATGGATTAAAATTATTGGGGATTGAGACGCTGGAGAGGATGTAGAGAGTATAGTAAGGTTTACTGATTTCCTAAAATCTTCTATTGAGAGGGGGAACGATCAGCAAGGGAATAATACAATTCTCAAGGACAGTCCTTTCGGAAAAGGACTGTCCTTGACTTGCAGACAGGCGAGTGCGAGGGGTTGACGATTTATAAATCTTTTATTATAATATATTTGAGGTGAAAAAATGGTCACTATATTTGATCTTTTGCATATAGCAAAAGATCCCGAAAACCCTTATACAGGGATAAAATGTAAATGCGGAGGTGAAATATTTAAGAATCCTCATAGCGCCAAAGGGGTGCCTTCGTATCAGTGCAATAAAGGCACTGACGGATTTTCTGAGGAAGAGTTTAAGGCGCTTAAAGGCCCTCCGTAGTTGCTTGCCATAGCTGCTGAAAAATAAAAAAAACAGCAGCTTCTTTTTTTGTAACTTAGTTCTTATTGAAATAGTTTTTATTTTCTGTCATTCCGATTTGCCCGCTGGCAAAGAGGAATCCCTTAGACACGAAAAAATAGCAAATATAAGCGATTTCTCCCTATGGTCGAAATGACAAATTTGTTTATTTTCGCAATAATGGAGAGAATTATTACTATTTCAACAAAAACTATTTATTTCATAATCGGATAAAATGAAAATTAAGAGATTAAGATTTTAATATTCATTATGATACGAGAAAAATCCGCCGGGGCGGTTATTTTTCGCCGCGAGGACAAAAAAATTAAATACTTATTGCTTCATTACGAGTCCGGGCATTGGGATTTTCCGCGCGGGCATATTGAGCGCGGCGAGACGGAGCAGCGCGCGGCGGCGCGGGAAACAGAGGAAGAAACCGGGATTAAAAAAATAAATTTTGTTTCCGGTTTTCGAGTTTCAGTTTCATGGTTTTATCGGAAAAAAATCGGAAAAAAAATGCTGATGAGCAATAAAACCGCGGCGCTTTTTTTGGCGCAAACCAAAGCGCGCCAGATTAAAATTTCCGACGAACATATCGGTTGTAAGTGGCTGGTTTTTGATAAAGCTGTTGAACAGCTCACATTTATTCAATCAAAAAAAATATTGGAAAAAGCAAATGTGTTTTTGATGGAAAAGCGGGGCTTAGAGTTTATGGCAGTTGACATATTTTAGCCATTGTTATATAATGGATTCAGACAGTAAAACCCAAGCGAGGGTTTTTTAAAATCCCCGGCTAAACAATGGTTGGCTTGAGTCAGCAATGCTTAAAAGAAACATATGAATATTATAGAAAAACAAATTAATTTTTTAAAGGAAGTAAAAACAGAACTTGCCAAAGTTACTTTTCTTTCAAAAGAGGACTTGGTTAAGAATACGGTTTCTGTTATTTTAGTCAGTCTGGCGTTTTCCGTTTTTTTAGGCGGGGTAGATTACGTTTTTATGTATTTAATTAAGACGTTTTTATTGAAAATTTAATATGTCAAAACAAGTACAACAAGGCAAGAATTGGTACGCAATTCACACTTATTCGGGTTATGAAGATAATGTGACGCGAAATTTAATGCAGCGCATCGAATCTATGGGCATGGAGGATAAAATTTTTAATGTTTTGGTGCCAAAAGAAAAGAAAATTAAGATTAAAGCGGGAAAAAGAAAAATTATCGAGGAAAGAATTTTCCCCGGTTATGTTTTGGTTGAGATGGTTGTTACCGATGACTCTTGGTATGTGGTCAGGAACACGCCAAACGTTACCGGATTTGTCGGATCGGGTACGACTCCTACCGCGGTTTCGCCGGAAGAAATAGAAGTTATAAAAAAGAGAATGGGTGTTTCGGAGCCTAAATATAAAATTGACGTGATTAAAGATGACGCCGTGAAAATTGTCGACGGTCCTTTTAAGGGATTTGACGGCAGGGTAAGCGAAGTGGATGAAGAAAAAGGAAAGATAAAAGTTTTAGTCTCTATGTTCGGCAGAGAAACGCCGATTGAACTTGATTTTCTTCAAATCAAAAAAATTTAAATCATTTTAACATTTAAACATTTTAACATTCTAGCAGAATTAAGTTTTAGTAAAATATTCAAAAATATTTATGTGTTAAAATGCTAAAATGTTATTATGCTAATATGAATTTATGGCAAAACAAATAAAAACTAAAATCAAGCTTCAGATTCCCGCGCTAAAAGCGACTCCGGCTCCTCCGGTTGGTCCGGCGCTTGGACAGCACGGACTTAATATTCAGGATTTCTGCGTGAAATTTAACGCCGCGACCAAAGCGATGGCCGGGGATATTGTTCCCGTGGAAATAACCGTTTTTGTCGATAAAACTTATACTTTTATTCTCAAAACTCCTCCGGCGGCCGAATTGCTCAAAAAAGCCGCGGGAATAGAAAAAGGTTCCGGCGAGCCCAATAAGAAGAAAGTCGGGAAAGTGACGAATGAACAGATCAGGGAAATAGCGGAGAAAAAAATGAAAGATTTGAATGCCAATGATATCGAAGCCGCGATGAAAATTATTAAAGGCACGGCGAGGAATATGGGGTTGACCGTGGAAGATAAATAAAACATTTTAACATTTAAACATGTTAACATTTTAACAAAATTAAATTTTAGCAAAATATTCAAAGATATTTATGGTTAAAATGTTAAAATGCTAATATGTTAATATGAATTTATGCGATCAAAAAGATACAAAAATTTAGAGAGTAAAGTTGATAAAACAAAAATTTACGATATTGACGAAGCTTTTAAAATTTTGAAAAATTTAGCAAGCGCGAAATTTGATGAAGCGGTTGAAGTTCACGTCAAGCTGGGAATTGACGCCTCGAAAGCCGATCAGGCAATCAGAGGAATGGTCAGTTTGCCGCATGGCGCGGGGAAGACAAAAAGAATCGCTGTTTTCGCGGAAAGCGCGAAAGGAGAAGAAGCAAAAAAAGCCGGAGCCGATATAGTCGGCGGGGAAGATTTAATCGCAAAAATAAAACAAACCGGAAAAATCGAATTTGATATCGCGGTGGCCACTCCCGATATGATGAAAAAATTGGCTCCGATCGCCAAAATTCTTGGTCCAAAGGGCTTGATGCCTTCTCCAAAAACGGAAACCGTGACTATGGATATCGCCAAAGTCGTCGGCGAGCTAAAAAAAGGCAAAGCTGAATTTCGTTCCGATGATTCGGGAAACGCGCATATTTCTATCGGGAAAATTTCTTTTGATCCCGCGAAGCTCAGAGAAAACTTTATTGAATTTTTGAATACTTTAAAAAACACCCGGCCCGCTACTACAAAAGGAGAGTTTATTAAAGGAGTGGCGATCTCTACCACAATGGGTCCGGCTTTAAAAGTAAACCCCCGCGCCTAAAATAATCTTATTGTTTATAATTAAAATATTTTTGAATAAATTTACTTTAAGGAAAATTAATATTACTTTTTCTGTCATTGCGAGCCCTGTACTCAGGGCGAAGCAATCTCGTTCTTAAGTTAAAAGTTCAAAGTGAAAAGTTAAAAGTCGAATTTAAAATTAAAAGGTTGCAAGGATTCAGCAACTTTAAACTTTTAGCTTTACCCTGTTAAATTTGCCTTGCAACTATTTAACAAGGCGCAACTTTGAATTTTGCATTTTGAACTTTGAACTATTTATAGATTGCTTCGGTCGTTGCTACTCCCTCGCCCTGTTAGATAATTTATATCAAATATGTACAAGTGAAATATATTACTATCTAACAGGGCGAGCAATGACAAAAATATCAATAAGCTTAAATCAAGCTTTGTAAATGCCGAAATTTTCAGCATAAAAATCTTTAATGCCAATCATTATCATTTTGGCGATTTCTTTTTTTTTCGGAAAAAAGATAATTTTTACGATCTGCTTAAAATATTTGATGACGCTCCAGACATAAATAAATCCGACGATTATTTTAGGGGCATGCAGTTTTGACAGCAGAAGAGCATTTCGAATATGATAATAATGAACTATGGGATTGGTTTTCGGCTTAACGCTTCTCGAGATTTTGTGCCAAATATGAGACGATGGCGCGTAAATTACTTTGTAGCCGTTTTTCCTCGCTCGCAAGCTCCACTCGGTATCTTCGTAATAAAGAAAAAAATCTTCATTCATCGGTCCGATTTTTTCTATAATCTCGCGCTTGATCAAAAAGCAGCAGCCGGTCATAAAATCCACTTCTTTGATTGCTTCATCAAGCGGTTTATCGTCTATTTTATCATATTCCATATGGCGCCCGCCGCCCAGCCAGCTGAAATATCCGCCGCCAAACCAAATTCGATTTTTATCGAATTCATAATAAATTTTAGGCCCGATAATGCCAAAATTTTGATCGCTTTCCCCCGCTTTTACCAGTTTTTCCAAGAAATCGGGATCAACAATCGTATCGTTATTAAGCAATAAAACATAATCTGACTTATTTTCAACGGCGTATTTGATTCCCGGGTTGTTTCCGCCGGCAAAACCGAAATTTTCTTTATTTTCAATAAGCTTAAAATTTTTACCTTCAACTTTTAACTTTTCACTTTTAACTTTTAACTTCGCGGCTGATTCATTCGTCGAATTATTATCAATAACAATAACTTCGTAATTCGGATAAGATATTTTCGTAAGCGAATCAAGGCATTCTAATGTGTCTTGCCAGCCATTCCAATTGAGGATTATGATAGAAACTTTTGGGAACTTGCCCTGAACGAGCGAAGCGAGTTGAAAGGTTGACATTTTATTGAAAAATGATAAAGTTAGATTAAGGAGGTGTAAGTTTGTTTAGCTTAAACGCAACAAATGCAGCAATAATATATATAGTTATAGCCATAATTATATGGACTGTCTTAATCATTGATACCAGAAAGACAAATATTTACGATTTGCTGGAAAGGAAATGGCTAGGACTGTCAACTCTCGATTTATCGGCAATAACCATAATAGCGGTTTGTTGGATGCTAGTGGCTTTTATTTTAGCAGTAAGAACAATTTATTTAAAATTGTCCGAAGCATTATTTTTCAAGAACAAGCCAACGCAATGTCTCCCGCATAAGGAGACCGGTGATTCGTAAAAAAAACGAATCGCTTTTTTTTAACATTTGATATTGGTTTGCCTGCCCCGCTTGCCTTTAACTTGTCTATCTATTTAATTTGCTTAAATAATTTAAATAAGTATTTATTGAAAGATTATTTAAAGCGAGGCGGGCCGGGGATATTTGAAATTTGTCATTTGACATTAAAAAACATGGGATTGCCACGCCTTGAGTACAAGGATCGCAATGACAAAAAAACAACAAAAAACTATTTCATAATCGCCGCGCCGGTTTTGTATGAATTTTTTTCCAAATCATTGATAATAAAAATCGTCTCCCATTTTCGCCCGCTAGCTTCAAATCCAGCGCTGCTCATGGATAAGTGGCGTTTTTTGCCGTCAGAGCCGATTTCATATACTTTATAATCGTTATCGGCGCGCGCCAGCATCGATGTTATGTAGTAATCTCTTGTTTCGGGCGTTATCGTTATAATATCGCTCCAGCGAAAATTGTAAAAACCGAATATTTTTTCCGTTTGAATCCATCGTTTGTATTTTCCTTTAACGACATAAACTTTATAATCCCCATCCGCTCTAATTAGAGAACCGTCTTCCGTTTGCGCCAAATAAGTAAAAGATTTTGGAGCCGTTGCAACAGTCAGATCAGGGCTGATTATTTCTACGTCAACCTCGCCGCTTTTATAGAAAGGCGGCGCTTTGGCGATTATCGTTTTGGAATCGATCAGGTTTATTTCCGTCGCTAAAACTCCCCCAAACCGGACGATTGATCCTTCGGCAAAGTTATCGCCGGCAATAGTTACCAAAGTTCTATTTCCCAGCGCGGAGGTTTTTGGAGAAATGCTTTTTATCGCGGGCTGATTCGGCAAAATCAGCGAGCCGGTATAAAAAAGTTTCACGGGAATTTGCTCTCCTTCAAAAGCGGAAATTTTTCTCATGCTAATCGGCATAAGCGTTACCGATTTTACCGCCGTACCAAAGTTATCAATATAAATATTTCCGTTTTGATTGCCTCGAAGTTCAAAATTATTAAGAGTTAAAGCGCCTCCGATGTTTTCAATTACATAAGGCGCCTGGAAATAAGAATCGCCGGCATTCGCATTGATGCTTATTTTCAAAGTTTGATTGGGTGCGCTTAAAATCGGAGAAGATATAAATTGATACCATTTTCCCGACCAATCTTTTATATTTTCCTCGCTTTTAGCAATACTGCTTTTAGCCATATTGTTGGAATAAAGCATAAAAGAACTAGTGGCGGAAATATGCAAGTTTTCATAATTTAGATTTGGATTGGCATAGCCGTATTTTTTATTTTGGATTGTCTGGCCGTTGAAATAGTTTGCAACCACCCAATCGGAAAAAACATTGCTAAAGCTTGCCTGCGGATCGATTTTTTGCAGCGCGTCATTTACTGCCGCTATTCCGATTTTAGGCGTAGTGGTAATCGATCTTAGAATGCCGGTTCCATAACGGCCGACCAGAAATTGCATAAAAATGTTGACGGTTGAGTAATCTTGATTTGTGTTTTTCCATTCGGTAAGCGAATCGGAAGGGTTGCGATTAAAGTTGTTGACGGTTGACTCAAGAGCGCTGTCTTTGTAAATATTGTCGTATCCCAGCGCCGTAGGCGCGTATTCGCTCAATGCTTCATTCAGCCAGATTTCTTCATTGGTATTAAAAATTTTAGCTTTTTGGTGCCAATTGATCATATGCTGGAACTCGTGAGCTAAAAACGATTTTATGTTCGGTTTGTCCGCGAAGTTAATGTTTAAATACAACAACTCCTTTTCGTTCGTAAAAATAGATCTTATTTCATTTTCTTTTTGCGCGTAAAAGTCTATGCTTTTCCCCGCCGCAAGATCGGCTTTTTTCTCTTTTTCCAAAATCTCCAGTTGATTTTGCTTGTATTCGTCAAGCAGGTTTTTTGAATATTCGTTAGTAGTGCTGAAATAGCCGCCATAGGAGCCCTTTGAAGCGTCGTTTTTAATATCGGTCAATAAGATATATATTTTTTTGTCTCCATCAATGCCGGGAGTCCACTCTTCTCCATAAAATTCATGCATTTTAGGATAGATGACATTATCAAATTCATTGGCTAACGCGGTGATATTCGCGATAAGATCGTTTTGTTCCTGAAAATTTTTCGAATCCCAATAAAAATCATCGACGAAATAATAGGCATTCAGTCCGGTAACGCGGCTTGTGGCTGTAATGCTAGCGCGGCCGCGAATATCATACGACGAGTCAATTAAAAAAGTTGCCGCTTCCGCCGCTTTTACTGCCGGCGCGATAGCGGCAAATCCAAATAAAAAAAACGCCAAAACTAAAATTACCCTCGCGCTTCTTTTTTGATAATTTAATATTTTCACGGAAGTTTTTAATTGCGTTAAAACGAATAATCGGTTATTGAAAGCAAAATTTTAAATTTCCAATTTTGTCCCGAGTATTCGGGATTTAATGTTTTAAAATTTAATCATTGAGTCATTCATTCGAAATTCATAATTTAAAATTCAAAATTAACTTGAGCGGGTAGCGGGAGTCGAACCCGCGTTTCCACCTTGGAAGAGTGGCATAATACCGTTATACTATACCCGCGAATAGCAATTTTTAATTTTCAATTTCTAATTTTTAATTAAATCCAAATGATTAAATTTTAAAACAAAAACAAAATATCTATCTTTTGATATTCTGTATCTATTATATCAAAATAACATAAAAAATCAAATTTATCGTCGAGTTAGTCCTTCGGTTTTTTTCGTTATTCGTTATCAATTATTGGCTGTAAATTATTTTAGTCGCAATTGCTGAACGAAGCTCGAACCTTTTTCGAGCGAAAATCGCTCGAATGATTTGAAGCCCCGCCCCAGCGTTTCCGCCCACCGAAACTCGGCGAGCAAAGCAAAACAATTTTCTTTTCAATTCTTTAATTTTTCGCGCGACCATTTTTCTTTTAAAAGGAATTGAAAATTGTTTTGCTTTGATGTCCCGCCAACTGCGGGACGGCGGAAACGCTTCGCTTCGGCTCGGGCGTGGCGGAATTCCTCCCCCCAACCTCCTCCCGCCGCCACGCCCGAGCTCGCCTGCCCGTCCGTAGCCGATAGGCGAAGGCGGGGACTGCCTTTTTTTCGGCGGAATTGGAGGCCGTGCCAATTTCATTGGCGCGCCGTTTTTGCATATCCTGAAAAATTTAATGCCATTTACTTCTTTAAGCTAATTTGATATTATTAATTTAAGTCTAACTATCTATATTTCATTACAAGTTAGTATACCAAATAAATTTAATAAAAACAATAGATATTAGTTGCTTACAATAGGTTAATTAATTTTATGAAATATTGTACAAAATGTATCTTAAATGAGCACACTCCGTTTATCTCGTTTGATAAAAAAGGTGAGTGCAATTATTGCTATGAACAAGAAATAATACAATCAAACAAAAAGTTCGGCTTATATCCAAAAGAAAGTGATTTTAAAAAAATATTAGATAGACAGAGAGGCAAGGGCAAATACGATTGCATCTTAGCATGTAGTGGTGGTAAAGATAGTGTAAGTGCTTTATTTGTTGTAAAAAAATTATATCATTTAAACCCCCTAGTAATTACCCTTTCTAATCAGTTTTTAGCTGAGGGAATGATTACAAATGTACAAAAAGCGGTTAACATAATGGGATTGGACTGGCGATTGTATCATTATAACAAAATAAAAAAGGGATTTGAATATTTTTTAAAAAGTAAATTCAGAAAACAAATAAGTTTATGTGATGCGTGCCAGCTTTTTGTATCTCCCATAAAAGTAGCGAAAAAAATAGCGAGAGAAGAAAATATCAAAATAATTTTTACTGGCTCAACAATGGCTCAAAGAGTTGGTTCGCTTACTAAAAATAATATGATTCCTGCTCATCAAAAATATTCCGACAGGTATCGTACGGTTATGGACGATTTGCGAAAATATCTCGAGCAATTTCATGAGCTAAAAGATATTTTATTTGATGAGAAAGAATATAGCGCAATAGTCATTACTTCTCCTTGGCATTATTTGGATCAAGAAAAATTAGGGGTAAATTCTATTTTGGATAACTTGGGGTGGAAACAAATTAAACAAAGTTTTCCCCCAAAATCAACTAATTGTGAATTATCATATTTGACAGGTTATCTGGGACGAAAATATAAAATTGCTAATTACGATATAACATTTAGCCGTTTAATCCGTTTTAATAAACTTAATAGAGGTGAGGCAATGAAAAAATTTTTAATACAAATTCCGGATTCTTTAATCAATAAAATACTAAGTAAGCTCAATTTAAATATCAATAAATTATAATCAAATAGACTAAATTAAATAATATAAATCCCGAAAACCAACCAACAACAAACTATATGGAAAAATTAGAAAATAAAAGAAAAATAATCAAAGAATTGTTTCCTGAGTCACTTCCTACTCCAGATGAACTCGAGAAGAGGTATCCTCCTAGAGAGCTAAAAGAGGGAGCAATGGTAACTCGAATTGCTCCAAGTCCGACGGGCTCTATGCATATTGGAAGCTTGTATACAGCACTTATTTCAGAGCGTTTTGCTCATCAAACAAAAGGTGTTTTTTATCTTCGCATCGAAGATACTGATAAAAAAAGAGAGGTTGAAGGAGCAACAAATCTTATATCACAATCATTAGATCATTTTGGGGTTCGTGTTGATGAAGGACGAGATGCTTCTGGTATAGAACATGGCAACTATTCCCCGTACATGCAAAGTGAACGCAAGGATATTTACAAATCATACATAAAGAAGCTTCTTGAAGAAGATAAGGCATACCTGTGTTTTTGCACGGAAGAAGATTTAAATCAAATACGCAAAGAGCAGTCGGCACAAGGGATATGTCCTGGATATTATAGACAGTGGGCGCTTTGGAGAGATAAAAGTCCTGAAGAGGTTGTTACAAAGATAAAAGAAGGAAGTTCATTTGTAGTAAGGTTTAAATCTCATGGGGATTATAACAATAGAATAACCATCAACGATTCGATTTTAGGCAAAAGAGAATTACCGGAAAACGATCAGGACATTGTAATTATGAAATCCGATGGATTGCCGACCTATCATCTTGCGCATGTGGTTGATGATCATTTGATGAGGACAACCCATGTGATACGTGGGGACGAATGGCTCTCATCCTTACCATTACACCTTCAGCTTTTTGAAACTCTCGGTTGGCAACCTCCTCAATACGCGCATATTGCTCCAATACAGAAAATTGAAGGGTCTTCAAAAAGAAAATTGAGTAAGCGCAAAGATACTGAAGCAAATGTCGCTTATTTTGAAGAGCAGGGGTACCCCAAAGAAGCAATTATTGAATATCTCATCAATCTTGCCAACTCAAACTTTGAGGATTGGAGAAAAGCAAATATTGGCAAAGACTACCGTGAATTTCAAATATCATTTGAAAAATTAAAAAACAGCAGTGGGGCGCTGTTTGATTTTAATAAATTAAATGATATAAGTAAGGAAATAATGGCGCAATTAACTCCTCGTGAGGTATATAGAGATGTGCTTGTGTGGGCGAGAAAACATGATAAGAAACTTGCGTCTCTACTTGAGGAACATCCCGACTATTCCCAAATGATTTTTTCAATAGAAAGAGGTTCTGGATCAAAAGTGCGAAAGGACATAAGTAAATGGTCTGATGTGGTCAAGGAAATAGAATACTTCTTTGATGAGAATTTTCATATCACGAAGCAAGAAGTGCTTGATATTCTCTCTGATTTTTCTGAAGTTGACATATCCGAGATTATCCATGACTTTATTAATTTATATGAACATCATGATTCAAAAGATGTGTGGTTCGGTAAGATAAAACAAATAGCCAAAAAACATAATTACGCGGAAAGTGCCAAGGAGTTCAAAAAAAATCACGACAAGTATAGAGGTATGGTTGCCGATGTAGCAAAAATTTTTAGAGTGCTTTTAACAGGGAGAAAAGAGACACCAGACCTTTGGTCAATCATGCAAACAATGGGACAAGAGAGAGTATTTAAACGCTTACAAGAAATAGACGCCTAATATTTGCCATCTAGTTTTTTGCCATCATATTTAGGGTATTTCATGAAATGCTCCATAATAAGCAGGTGGCTTTTTTCTTTCCAAAAAATCCTCTCGTCTTCTGATACCATGGCTAATACTTCCTGTTTCCATTTATCGGGGTATTTTCCATATTCACATTTTAGCTTGTGCAATAATTCCAGGCGTGTGCCAACATGACCAGCTGTTTTGCTCGTGATCATATCAGCCCAAATAATTGCTTTTTTAGTTTTAACCTCTTTAATTTCAAGCGTTAGGACCAGTGTTTTGAGTATAGATAATGTCTCAATAAGGTAGTCATATGTGACAACTTCCCCCGGATAGTCATAATCTGGATTAACACCATATTTTTTATGCAACGCAAAATACCAGCGTAAGTATTCTTCATATTCTTTCTCAGTCTTTTGTTGCCTCAAACAAACAAAAGTATCAATGTCATGCTCTTTATCCGCATAACCCTTAGAAAATCCACCACAGACAAACCCAAAAAGTAGATTGTCTCCAAATATCTCATTTAGCCCACTCTGAACTTCAGAAAGAATCTCGTTTACTATATTTGTTTCAATGGGCTTGCTCATAAAAATGATGGTTGTTGTGTGTTAAATAATCTAACATTAAATTCTTTTTACGTTGTATATTGAGATTACTTGCTTCTATTAAATTCTTCGTGTTATCGGTAAAGAGAGAATAGTAATTTTTACCTAAATTATCCAACCCATCTATCGGCATAGATGACAAATCAGCAATATTGATGCAGTGTTTGATGCTACCTAATCGGACAATATCTTCTGCATATTCCCTGGCAATATCATTAGTAGCTATAATAACATCAAAGCTCTTGTTTATTTTTTCTATATCAATTTCACCAATTAATTTAAATTCAATGTTGTGCATGCCCCTATATTTTTCTTTAGCTCTTTTCGTATCGCGCGTAATTAAAATTACTCTCGGATATTGCCCAACGGATTTCAAGGAATTTAATATCTTATAGTTAAGCATCCCAGCGCCAATAAGTATAAGCGTCTGGCTACTCTTCGACTTATTAAAGGCTTCATAAATCAGTTGACCGTGGTTAGGTGCATAAAAATCAAATTTATCTCTTATTTCTCTGGCTTTCCTTAAGATTCCTGACAATACTGGATCAGGGGAGTAATATAGGTGTGCATTGACACTCTGACAAACCTGTTGAAAAACAGAACTTTCCCCAATTATTTGAGAATGCAAGCCAAGCGCTATCCTAAATAATCTTGAATAAGCCTTATCAGTATCTTTGATAAAATAAAATTTTTGTGTCGTATGTTTAGTAAAGATTTTATTGTCTTGGTGTAAATAAAATTCCACTCGGTGACATGTTAATAGCGAAATTCCTTCTCTGGGATGTACAAAATTCGCACGCTTATACTCAACACTAAACCGCGCTAGAGTTTCCTCGTCGCCATTGTATGTTTCATGATCAATATAATAACAAATCTTAATCATTGCGGTTAAGTAATGCGATTGCAGCACCACAATCAAAATATGCGCGACGGTTCCAACGATAACCAAATTCCAGTTTGCCTCCTCTAAAATAAAAAAATAGATTGGTTACCCACCCACGATCCGTGGATAGATATTCTTCTGCGACCGAATCAACAGAAAGATCGGTATTTTGTTGAAAGCGTCTTGGATTAATCAAAATAATCAATGCTATATCAAGAGCAAAGAGAGCCATATAGTTATGACTTTTAAAAATACTTTCGCGTGCCAAGCGTGGTGTCCATCCAGCAAATATATTGCCCAGATCCACATCTAAGATAAGGGCATCTCCCGGGATTTTTTCTTCAATTCTTTTTCGTTTTACTACTGCATCTCTGGTGCATCTAATTCGATCTCGACCCAACTGACCTTTCCTGTAGTGGGTAAATTTGCCCTCTCTCTGTGTGTCTATAAGTTCGCAGGCCTTTTCCATTAAAATTCCTATATCCGCGTAAGGATCGTCAACCTTATATTTCTTACCAAGGAAACTAATCTTAGGAAGAACGATTTTCACAAAATTTTTTCTCGGTGCTGTGCTAATTTTACTTTTAAAATAATTTCCATCCATCTCAATATTAGGAAAATATTTTCTGAGTGTGCCTATTTGCTTCTCAATTGGAAAGACCCATGTTGCAGGTTCAAATCGTTCTTGATCCAAGACTGGATCCGTTCCATATTCGTATTTAAGATATCTCAACAGATCACCCGTAATTTTACGAAAGATATTCATAAATTATTCTCTATAATTTTTAAACCACGTCGTAATATATTTGATTTCTCAAGTAATGTAATTCGGATCATGCTGTCATTCTCATCTCCAAGACATGAACTCGGCATGACGGACACTTTCTTTTCTATAAATTTATTGAACAAGTCATAAGCCTTTATTGTATTCTTAAATTTAATAAATACATTTATTCCGCCAAAATTAAAAGTTTTCTCAATCAGGATATTATTTTTTTGAATCCATTCATTTAATATCTTTTGATTTGCATCAACCTTTTTCCTGTTCTTTTGAATCGTTTTAATGAAATCATCAAATAGTGTATTCAATCTCTCGGCCGATATATCATATTCTGTAGCCAAGATTTTTAGAGCCGAGTCTTTATTTTGTGAGTAATAGGCATACTCAAATTGATAGATAAATTCTGCGAGTAGGAAGAAAACGCTAAGGGGCCCCCCGTAGTTTGTAGAAGCGTAATCATAAAACTCTTTTATAAAATCCGGTTCACCTATCATAAATCCAAGTTTACATCCCGCAAGACCATATTTTTTGCTAAGACTAATAACTCTAATAATTCTTTTGTCATTAATGGAGACAGGATAATTCAGTGGTTCAAACCATAATCCTTCGTCTATGACTAAAAATAAGTCATTTTTAGCTTTCACAAATTTTATCACTTCTATCCAAAATTTTTCCGAAAATGTCCTCCCTTCAACACCAATTGCGTTTGATAAAAATAGGACTTTAATATTATTTTCATTGATGTTTTTTCTAATATTTTGTAAAATCACATTTTCATCCTCAAGATTTGAAATAAAACGAATATTATTAAAATAATAATTTATCGATTTGAGGATTGGTGGGTAATAAGGTTTGAAAGTTAAAATCGGAACATCACCCAGCTTGTCTTTCAGTAAACGAGCTACAAATCCTATAGTTATTACATTTCCAATAGTTAGAGCTAAATTATCAACCTGATAAGAATATCCATACTTGTAATTTACAAGCAACTTAAGAGCTCGCAGGGTATTTTTATGTCCCAAGGAATCCGAATACCCTGTCCAGTGTTTTTGTAAGGTGTAATTTATGCAAAACCTAAACAGTTTAGGAAATGAAACATAGCTATCCTCCCAACCACCCCGACTCAAAATGATATTATTATCATCATCAAATCGACCGTAGAGATCTTTTTTGAAAAAAATATTAAAAATTTTTTTGCCTTTCTCAATTTCATTCATAGTTATCTCATTAAATCATCAAGCGAAACGCCCAATGCGTCTGCAATTTTTTTAACTGTATCAATAGTGGGGTTTGGTGCCGCTCCTGCCTCAATTTTAGCAATTGTATGAAAAGCAAGATCGGACTTTTTTGATAAGACATCTTGAGAAATACCGAGTTTGTTTCGGTATTTCTTTATATTATCGCCAATTGTGGATTTTTCGTTTGACATATTCGTATAGTTTTACTATGCTAGTTAGTGAGGATACAAAACCTTTATCATTAATAGTTAGTATATGAAATTTTTAGCATTTAGTCAAACGAAGTTAGGGAGTTCCTTTGCGTTGCCCGCGCACGGGAAGGGTGGGGCAAGGGCAACATCTTCTTTGGCAGCGCATTTCGCTTTGCGAAATACGGCCTCCAATTCCGCCGAAAAAAAGGCAGTCCCCGCCTTCGCCTATCGGCTACGGACGGGCAGGCGAGCTCGGGCGTGGCGGCGGGAGGAGGTTGGGGGGAGGAATTC
>JAHILZ010000078.1 GCA_018896765.1 Patescibacteria group bacterium
GCATCTTCTTCTTTCAAATATCGGACAAATATATTCATTGAAAAATTTAAGCAAGACTATAGAAATTAAAAATATAGGCACGATTAAAAATTATTTGCAATATCTTGAAAATAGTTTTTTGTTTTTTAAAGCGCCGCTTTTCAGTTATTCGTATAAAAAACAAGTTTATAATCCCGATAAAATATATGCGATAGATCAAGCTTTTTTTCACAATATCGCTTTTAAGACGAGCGATAATTTCGGATCCGTTTATGAAAATATTGTTTTTTTGCATTTGATAAGAAATAAGGATAATGAGGTTTTTTATTATAAAACAAAAGAAAATTTTGAAATTGATTTTATCGTTAAAAGCGGAAATAAAGCTTTGTCTTTGATTCAGGTCTGCTATCAATTGAACAATGCCAAAGTGGTTGAGCGAGAGGAAAGAGCGCTTGTCGCCGGGATGAAAGAGCTTAATTTGCAGGAAGGATTTATTATTAATGAAGATGTGGAAAAAGAGAAAAAAATAGGCGATAAAAAAATAAATTATGTTCCTTTATGGAAATGGCTTTTGACGAAATAATTAAAAATTAATTAATTTAACCCCGAGCAATCGGGAACAAAAGGAGAAAAAATAAGATCAATAATTGCTTTTTACCGTCATTTTGATAGAATTAAAGAAAATATGACTGAAAAACAACAGAAACAACTTAATGAAATTTTTAAAGAAAATCAAGTAGTTTTGGCGTATTTATTCGGTTCGGCGGCGCGCGGAAAAATGACCCCTTTAAGCGATATAGACATTGCCATTATTTTTTCAGAGAAAGTAAAAGCAAAAGATTATTTCAAAAAAGAACTTCGCCTGGCTCATAAAATCGGAAATGTTTTTGAAATTGATCGGGTAGATATTGTAAACCTAGAAACCGCCAGAAGTCCGCTATTAAAACATAATGCGGTATTCAAAGGAAAATTTATATTCGGCAAACAGGGAAAAAATAAATTTGAATTGGAAAGCGGAATTATGAAGGAATTTGAAGACACGAAGCGCCTGAGAGAAGTGCAAGATTATTATTTGTATAAACATATCAAGGAAGGAACTTTTGGCAAAGCTCCGCTGTCTCCGAAGCAAGAAAGATATTTATTAAAACATATTTAATATGACCATAGATAAGAAATCAATAAATAAAAAACTTAATAAGCTTACGGAATCATTGGAATATTTGGAAAAATATCGGAAAGAAACCAAAGAAGATTTTTTGGTTGATTTTACCGTGAATGCCGCCGCAATGCATTATATGGTGCTGGGGATTGAAATAATTACCGATATCGGAAATCATATTTTAAATGAAAATTACCAGGTAAGTTCCGATGAGTATAGTGAAGTGATTGAAAAACTCGGAGAATATGAAATTGTGCCGGAAAAATTCGCCAAAGAAAATGCAGATATGGCAAAATTCAGGAATTTGATAATTCACGCCTATGACAAAATTGACATGGAACAAGTCTATCAAAATCTTCAAAAAACCCCCGATATTTTCCGCAAATTCGCAAAATATTTCGTTGAGTTTTTAGAAAAAAATTAAATTGGATTTTAACAAACTAATATTTAATCAATTTTTTATGAACGATAAGGATAAATCATATTTTATAAAACTAATTTTAGTTAGTGTTGTATTCATCACTTTTTTGACGGTGCTGGGATTGACGGCGGAGTTGGTGAAAAATAAACCAGTTGCAAGTTCGCAGCCGCAGGTTTCGATTTTGTCGGAGCCGACAGTTGTGCCAGTGGTTAAAGATGAAATTGCAGATTGGCAAACTTATAAAAATGAAGATTTTGGATATGAAATAAAATATCCAGCGAACTGGGAAGTTAAGGAAGGTATAGGCGATAATAAAATGGATTTTATAACAAGCGGATCTATAATTTTATTAATTGATGTTTTCCCTGAAAATACATTAGGGGCAACATATTGTACGGATCATCCTACCGACAAAGAGCGATGCGAAGAAATAATCATTGATGGTCAAAAAAATGTAATTGATAGCTATAGCTTAGAAACGGTAAATATTAAATATCCTTTTGGCGGTATAATTAACATTGCATCAACTAGTATCGGAAATGAGGATAAGAAGATTTTTAGAAGCATTCTTTCTACTTTTAAATTAGATAAAAATACCAGCTGGAAAACATACAGGAATGAAAAATATGGATTTGAATTACAATATCCAAGATCTTTGATTCTTTCCGAAAATAATAATTATAAAAGCGATAATGATCAAGCGCTTGATAAAGTACTTTTGAGTCTTAACAAAATATCAGATGACAATTTTTTAACTATAAATAGATTTGAGATAGGAAAAAATGAAACATTCAAAAATATAATAGAAAATAATAGTTGGTTGCCAGGCGGCGGAACAGGACATGCAGATCTTACTAAGTTTAAATCTGTAAAAATCGGTGATAATAATTATTATTATAGATATTTTTGTGGAGATCCTTCAGGATCGGTTGAGGATAAAAATGAGGCGTGTGGATTCTTTTATTATTATTGGCTAGTAAAAGATCAAAATGTATATGAGTTTGAATTGTTTGATGTTTTATCTACAAATGACATGAAGGTGGATTTTGAAAATTCACCATCGAATTTAGAGTTTAAAAAAATCCTTTCCACTTTTAAATTTACCAAATAGCTAAATAATTTTATATTAAAATTAATTAATCTAATCCCGAGCAATCGGGAAAAAGGAGAAAAAAACTATGAAAAAGAAAGAATTAATTGAAAATATTGACATTTTGGTACCGCTATGCTAAAATAATGGTATAATTTTTGTAAGTAAGTACTAAAAATATGCAAATAAAGCGAAGAGTTTTAGGAGAAATAAGTCAATGGTTAGATAAAAAAAAGATATTGATATTAAATGGAGCAAGACAAGTGGGGAAAACGACAATTTTGAAGGAAATCAAAAAAGAGCTGGAAGAAAAAAATAAAAATTGCGTTTATTTAAACCTTGAGTCGTTTCAAGCCGCTGATCGTCTGAACGCCAATCCGGATAATATTTTTGATTTTATTCCCGATAAAAATTTATTTTGGTATGTTTTAATCGATGAAATTCAAATTCTTGACAATCCTTCGCATTTTTTGAAGTATATTTATGATACTTATGATAACCTAAAACTGATTATCACCGGTTCGGCTAATTTGGAAATCAAAGCTAAACTGCAAGATTCTTTGGCGGGGCGAAAAATCACTTTTTATATCGGCCCTTTATCTCTCGATGAAATTTTGGATTATGAAAAACTGGACAAAAAAACAAAAAACCCGATAGAGAAGCAAAAGATTGATAAAATATTTGAAGAATATTTAATATTTGGCGGATTGCCGGAAATTTATCTGGAAAAAGACAAGGAAAAGAAAAAGAAATTATTGAAAGAGTATCTTGGAACTTATGTTAATAAAGATATTAGGGCGCTGATCAGCAAGATTAATGTTTCTAAATTCAATCAATTGAATATTACCTTGTCGCACCTGATCGGAAATTTGGTCAACAAAAATAAAATATCCAATAATTTGAATATCAATAGCAGGACGCTGGACAAGTATTTGGATTTATTGAAATATAGTTTTATTTTTGATTTTATTTCTCCATATTTTTCCAATCCGGTCACTCAAATTAAAAAGATGCAGAAAGTTTATTGTTTTGATTTCGGCGTTCGAAATGCCATTTTGAATAATTTTATCGAAGTTGATCTGAGAGAAGATTGCGGCAAGCTGTTTGAAAATTTTGTTTATCTTAAATTGAAAGAAAAATATCAGGAAATCTTTTTTTGGCGGACTGTCAAAGGAAGCGAGGTTGATTTTGTTTATCAAGAAGACGGTTTGAATATTATTGAAGCGAAATATAAAAAATTTACCGCGCCTAAAACGGAACATTCTATAAAACAAGCCATTAAATTATTACAGCCGAATAAAGCAAAAATAGTAAATCTTAACTGGAATGACAAAATAATTGTTGGCGAAAAGGAAATAGAATTTATCAGTTGGGAAAAAATTTAGACGGCTTAAAATAATATACCTTATTTGGTTTAATATTTGTTTGTTGCAGGTTTGTTTTTGTGATGGAATAGAGGTAATAATTAAGAAATTTTAATAAAATTTTAATCATTAAATAATTTTTTATGACCGACAAAGATAAATCATTTTTTGCGAAATTAATTCTAGCAAGTGTTGTGCTTGTCGCTTTTTTGACAGTGCTGGGATTAACGGCGGAATTGGTGAAGAATAAGCGGGTTGTAAATCCGCAGCCGCAAGTTTCGCCAGTGGCGGAACCGGCAAAAATTTCTCAAGTTCCTGATATCACTATCCTTTCGCCTAACGGAGATGAAAGTTGGATGCTTGGAAGTACGCAAACTATTAAGTGGAGTTCTGCTGGAAACATTTCAGAAGTTACAATTTTATTAGTACCAGTGGATTCTGATGCAGGTGTACGCACACTAGACAAAGTGGCGAATGCCGGTTCTTATTCTTGGAACATTCCTTATTGTTATCCAGGACATGAATGCTCTTCAAATTTTGAAATTCCTGCCGGAAAATATAAAATTCAAATTTCAAGTTTCAAGTTAGAGATAAACGACGAATCGGACTTGCCGTTTAGTATTATTTATCCAGACGAGATCTCTGATTGGAAAACTTATAGGAATGAGGAATATGGGTTTGAGGTGAAGTATCCAGAAATTTTTACAGTAGCTACAACTAAAAGCTATTATGGTTACGAGAGGGGTTTCCCGGAAATCAAATTTGATGCTCTAGTAGAATTTCATCAGGCAAGATACAGTAACATTGATTTCATGATAGACATAGATGCAAGTGAGAAAAGCATGCAAGAACTAGAAAAAATTTATGACCGAAGTTCTTCTTCTCTTTCTTATTTTTTGAATTCAAAAAAAGAGATTTTAATAAATAATCACAAAAGCATAGAATATCGATGGGGAATGTTGGAGGGTGGAATTGGTGAAATAACAATATTATTATCCCATAATTCTAAGACTATTATAGTAAGTACTCCAGATCTTTCTGATACTGCAGAAATGTTTAATCAAATCCTTTCCAGTTTCAAATTCACGGAAAAATAAGAAATACAATATCCGGCCAATGTCTTTATGTCTTGTAAAAAAATTGACGGATGCTTAAAATCATTATATATTATACACATTGACAATGTTGATAAATAACCATTGCTCACATTTACAATACTGATAATACAAAAAATATGATAAAAATGGCTTTGTTAAGCGAAGTTATTGAAGATCAATTAAATAAATTTAAAAACAGGGATATAGGGATACCTCGCAATGTTGAATTTGATAAATATATCAAAACCCAACAGATAACTATAATTTCAGGCATAAGAAGAAGCGGAAAATCCACTTTGCTCGCCCAGTTTTCCAAAAAATTTGAAAATTTTTATTATTTTAATTTTGACGATGATCGCATCGCTGATTTTGCGCTAGAAGATTTTCAAGAGCTGATGATCGCTTTTCAAAAATTATACGCGTCAAAAATTATATTTTTGGACGAAATTCAAAATGTGGAAGGATGGGAAAGATTTATTCGGCGGATTTACGACGAGGGATATAAAATATTCATTACCGGATCCAACGCCAAACTTCTTAGCTCCGAACTCGCCACTCATTTGACAGGCCGGTATGTGAAAATTGAATTATACCCTTTTTCATTCAAAGAATTTTTGCGGTTTAAAAAAGTTGAATATGGCAAAAAGACATCGGCGGCGAAAGCCGAGATATTGAAATATTTTGACGAATATCTGAAATTCGGCGGATTTCCGGATTTTTTGAAATACGGCGACGAAGAATTTCTAAAAAGAATATATAATGATATTTTATACAAAGACTTGCTTGTCCGATTTAAAATCAAGGAAGTCAAAGCTTTCAAACAGCTTGCCGCTTTCCTTTTCACGAATTTTACCAAAGAAGTAAGTTATAATTCCTTAAAAAACATATTGGGTTTTAAAAGTTCGACTTCGGTAAGAAATTATATTGATTTTATGCAGGAAAGTTTTCTTGTGTTTGAGCTTTATAAATATGATTTTTCTTTGAAGAAGCAATTTATTTCGGATAAAAAGTTGTATGTCATTGACAACGGGCTTCGCAATGTGATTTCTTTTTATTTTTCCGAAGATTTGGGAAAATCGCTTGAGAATTTGGTTTTTTTGGAATTGAAGCGAAGAGGCAATGAGATTTATTATTATAAAAATAAAAAGGAATGCGATTTTTTAATCAAAGATAAAGCAAGAATTATCCAAGCGATTCAAGTGAGCAAAGACATAGAGCCGGGAAAAAATAAAGATCGGGAGCTTGGCGGGCTTATGGAAGCTATGGCGGAATTTAATCTTAAGGAAGGAACTATTTTAACTCAATTTCAGGAAGATTCGTTTCAAGAAAATGGCTATACTGTCAACATAGTTCCTATTTGGAAATGGCTGTTGGATCGCGATGCATAACTGGAGAGAGAAAAATATCTCTATAACAAAAATGGGAAATTAGAATATGGAATTTTGAATTTTGAATTTGGAATAAAGAATTTAAAAAAATTAAAACAAAAACAATGAAAAAAGAACAATTATCAGCATCAATGCCAAAACTAATTATGACAGTCAGCTTGATTGTTTGCATCGGCGCGCTGCTGGGAGCGGTAGGATATGCGGTAAAAAATAAATCTGTTAAAATTCAACAGCCGCAAATTTCGCCTGCGATGGAACCTGTCGCATCTATTGAGGATGAAATGAAAAATTGGCAAATTTATTCAAAGCCAGAATTAGATTTTACTTTTAAATATCCGCAAGGTTGGAATGTTATTCAGGATTATTTTTACGAAACCGCGGCGGGCATTAAGGCAAGTAACCCAACAATTATTCTGCAAAAAATCGGCGACAATAATATAAATGACGAAATTAGAATAAATAGCCGCCAGTTTGATTGCGAACATGGAAAATGCGCTGAAGTTATTGACTATATGACAGTCGGCACTTTTAGCAAAAATTTAGAGGTGTTAGATGTTTTTGGCAAAATTATAAAAAGTTTTGAAAAGAAAGATGAAACAGCCGATTGGCAGACTTGTAAAAACAAAAAATATAGTTACGAAATTAAGTATCCGCTAGATTGGAAAGTTTGGCAGCCGGGCGCGCCTGAGGCGCGATTAGCTAATTGTAATGAAAATTTATCACTAGTTGCTTTTTCTCCAAATATTTACGCTTATCCGGATCAACAACAAATAAATATTGATGTTTATGATCAAGATAGATTAGAAGGAACAGTGTGGGAAGGAATTACTTCGCTGGATGATTATTTGAAAATAACTTCGGTTAAAATCAAAAAGGAAACTGTTATTGACGGGGAAAGACTAGTATGGCGTGAGACGGCTGACAATCAGCTGATAGCTTTCCACAATGGATCAATTTATTATTTTAGTGTCTATAATATTGATAATTCTTTACTGGATCAAATCCTTTCCACTTTCAAATTCACAACTCCGGAAGCGATGTAAATAATGTTATTGTAAAAATAACCGAACAGTATCAACCTTAACTAACAATTAATTAATTTAACCCCGAGGAATCGGGAAAAAAAGGAGAAAAAAACTATGAAAAAGAAAGAACTAATCAACGCCGATGATGCCAATTTATTTTGGGTGAACGGCAATGGGGCGCTTAGGAATATTAATGAGCTGGCCGAAAGTCTCAAAACGATGAGCGAGGAAACATTCGCGCATCATGTGAATGCCGAGAAAAATGATTTCGTAAATTGGGTTCGGGAAATTCTTTTGGATAAAAAATTGGCGGCTGATCTGAAGCGCTCGAAAACCCGGTCCGCGGCTTTGAAAAAAGCGGAAGCGAGATTAAAAGCGCAGTACATTATTTAATTTTTTTAAAATGGTACTGATAGCGCTGAAAATCATTTTTTTGTGAGGCAATTTGATGTTTTCAAATGACAAATTACAAATGCTAAATGTCAAATCAATGTCAAATTGTCGAATGCCAAAATGTTTAGTTTTGTCATTTGGATTTTGAAATTGATTTGTCATTGGAAATTTGTCATTTGACATTAAAATAAGATTTTTTTGTCTGTCTGCGCTAAAATTTATAATGGAAATAATATTTAACCGCAATTTAATTTAATTTAAAACATTATGGAGGAAGATTCTTTGTTTGAGGTATCGTGGGAAGTTTGCAATAAGGTCGGAGGAATAAACACAGTTCTCGTGTCCAAGGCTTTAGAAATTAAAAGTTTTTATAAAAAAAATTATCTTCTCATCGGCCCTTATTTTGTCGATAATGCCGCGGGGCAATTTCAGGAAGAGCTTCCCGAAGCTGAACTGAAGACGGTTTTTAGCTATCTTGAGAAGCGCGGAATTAAATGCCATAAGGGAAAATGGCTCATACAAGGCGAGCCTGATGTTATTCTTATTGATTTTATAAATTTTTGGCCTGAAGCAAACACGATTAAGCGCGAGTTATGGGATAATTTTAAGATTGATTCTTTGAATGCCGGTTATGATTTTGACGAGCCGGCGCTGTGGAGCTGGGCCGCCGGGATGCTGATCGAGCAATTGGCCGCTTTGCGTAAAGAAAAAAGAACCATAGCTCATTTCCATGAATGGCTCAGCGGGGCGGGATTATTATATCTTGCCGCGAAACACAGCGGCGTGAAAACGGTATTTACCACTCACGCGACAGTGCTAGGACGCACTCTGGCGAACAGCAATGTTGACATTTATTCCCTGCTTGATAAAATAGATGTAAATAAAGAAATTTATAAATATAATATCGCTGGAAAGCATTTATTAGAAAAAGCTTCGGCGAATCACGCGGCTGTTTTTACCACCGTAAGCGAAATAACAAATCTTGAAGCTAAATATTTATTGGGGAAAAAGGCGGATGTTATTTTATCTAACGGCTTGGATATTGAAAAATTTTCTACATTCGAAGAAGCAACTTTAAAACATAGGGTTCAAAGGAATAGAATAAGGGAGTTTTTGCAATATTTCTTTTTTCCATATTATACTTTTGACTTGGAAGAAACTTTGATATATTTTGCCGCATCCAGGTATGAATTTAAAAACAAAGGCATCGATATAACGATTAAAGCGCTTGGCGAGTTGAACGAAAAACTTAAGAAAGAGCATTCGAAAAAGACCATTGTCGTATTTTTTTGGGTTCCGTCGGCAATCAGGGGAATAAAAATGGAGCTTTTGGAGCACAGGATCAAATACGAAGATATCAAGGATTCGTTTAAAGAAATAGCTCAAGACGCGAAAGAAAAACTTCTTTTATCTTTGGTGTCTCAAAAGGAAATAAACCGGCAATCTTTGTTCAGCAAAGAATTCTTGGATGAAATTAAGAGGAAAATTTTAATATTTAACCGCAAAGGCGAAGCGATGCGCTGCACTCATGATCTGGTTGATCCAAACGATATTATTTTAAAGAAATTCAAGGAAGCCAATTTAAATAATAACGCAAAAGATAAAGTTAAGGTTATATTTTATCCTACATATTTAAATGGGTCAGACGGACTTTTAAATTTGAATTACTACGAAAGCATTACCGGCTCGCATCTGGGAATATTTCCATCGTATTATGAACCGTGGGGCTATACGCCGATGGAGACTGCGGCTTTGGGCGTTGCTTCTATTACAACCGATCTTTCCGGTTGCGGCAGATTTATAAGCCAATATGTTAAGGGAAAGAAATACCCGGGCATATTCTTGCTAAAATTTTTATCCGCTTCCGTCGGGTCTGCCGTAGGCGGACAGCGCGGCGAGAGCGAGGTGGCAAGCGACCTTGCCGATATTATGCATAAATTTTCCAAGCTTTCCACTCACGAAAGAATTCAGAACAAGATCGCCGCTCGCGATATTGCCGCCAAGGCCGATTGGGATGTATTGATTAAAAATTATTTAGACGCTTATAATTTAGCGTTGTCGAAATAATAATTTTGAAATGCGAAATTCCACAGGACAGCGTTAATCCGCGTGTATATCCGTGTTTGTTCCGCTTTTATTGCAGTAGAAGCGGATATGCGCTGATTAATACGCGGATATACGCGGATTAATTTTAATAATTCGAAAGTAATTAAAAATAAAATGAAAATAATCCATTCAATCAACAATCATCAAATCGAGCGGGATATTGACGATAAAGAAAATGTCGGGTTTTTGCTGGCCAACGGCTTGGGCGGATATGGAGCTTTCGCAAAAACAAACGATAGCCGTTATAACGGATGGTTTGCCGCGCTGGGGCAGAAGTTATATAAGATTATAGACGAAATTAAGCTTCAAGACGAAGCAAAGATCGTAAAGATCAAGAATGATTTTTACAAGGCGGAAAGATTTTTTGATAGCGGCTTATCCGAGAGCGTATTTATTCCGCATCGGCGCAACTCGCTAGTATATGAATTGAGCAAAGAAAGTTCCGTTGAGATTGTTTTAGATATGCGCGAGCCTTATGACGGGAGAAATTTCGGCAGGAATTATGAAATTTTGGAAGAGGACGGATTAACGATCGTCAAATATCTTAAAAATAAAAACTGGGAGGAAGACAAGGGCGAAGGCAAGGAATATGAAATTTATTTGGCTATTGACGCGGGCGGCGGCAAAGTTGAAAAAATCGGACGGTGGACCGCCAAGCATTATAGTTATGATGAAAAACGCGCATCGCAGCCATTTGACAAGTATGTCTATAAAGCGCTGAAAATTAACGCCAAGAAAATTGTTTTTTCGGCGGCGCTTGATAAAAAAACGGCAAAATCCGAATCAAAGTTTGTTTTTAAAAATGCGAATGAGCTCGAGAATAAGGATAAAAAACGCTTGGATAAATTCGCGAAACATTCAAAGGTTGACGATGAAAAGACAATAGTTTCTTGCGCGGCGGCAAAAAATTCTTTGGCGAGCCTTATGGCGCGAGATGGAAAAAAATTCGGAATTTGCGCCGGTTTCCCCTGGTTTTTTCAGTTCTGGACATCCGATGAATCAATCTGCCTGAAAAGCGCGTCGCAAATCGATAGGGCGTTGGCTGAAAAAATTCTTTTGCGCGACATCGGCTTTATCAGCGATGATGGCAAGATGTACGATGTTTTGGACGCGAAAACACCGGATGAATATTCTTTAAATATGGACGCGGCAGGATGGCTTTTTAAGCGAGCGGCGGAATTGCTGAAAAAAGGAGCATTGAATAAGAAAAAAGTCAAAAACAAAATTACCGTTGTTATAGAAAATTTGAGAAAAAAATATGTAAAAGACGGTTTTGCGCATTCCGAAGCCGGTGAAACATGGATGGATACGTTTTACGCCGGAGATTTGCGGGATGGCGCAAGGATCGAGATTCAAGCGCTGATGCTTTCTATGTATAAAGAAGCATATGAGCTTACAAGCGACGAAAAATACAAAATATGGGAAGCGGAGCTTCGCGGCAATGCGCGCAAAAAATTTTGGAATGGAAAAATATTAGCCGATGGTTTGAATGATTGGACTATTAGGCCGAATATTTTTATCGCTTATTATATTTATCCCGATTTATTGAACAACGCGGAATGGACATCGTGTTTTAAAGAAGCATTGAGCCATCTCTGGCTTAACTGGGGCGGAGTTGCCACGATTGATAAAACATCGCCTCTTTTTTATGGCGAACACACGGGCGAAACGTCGGAATCTTATCATCGGGGGGATTCATGGTATTGGATAAATAATCTGGCGGCTCTGGCGATGCACCGAGTTGATGAGCATATTTTTAAAGATTATATCAGTAAAATATTGCAAGCGAGCTCCGAGGAATTGCTTTGGCGCGGATATTTGGGGCATATGTCGGAGCTGAGTTCGGCGCGCGAGCAAAGATCCGAGGGCGCTTGGGCTCAAGGGTGGAGCGCGGCAATGTATATGGAGGCGATGGAAGAAATTATGAAACCTCAAAGATCATCTAAAGCCAGTTTTGAAAAATTTTATGAAATTAAAGTTTTAAAACCATCGGTTTTAACGGCAAAAAAACCCAGCGAAGCGCCTTGCGGAATTAATGCGAAGTATGAGTCAAGCCACCATAGGAATTTATTAAGGGTGTATGAAATAATACTAGTTATCGTACTCTTGTTTTCTATTAGCGTATCGCTTGGCGCGGCTGCTTTTGCGGCCATGCTGTAAAAATCATCATTAGTTTTAAAAACAAAAAGCCCTTCGCAGGAAGGGCTTTTTAAAAATATCGAGTTTACCCCGTTAGAAGTTAAAATTTACACTGTGTGTTTATCAAGATTTTCAAGCAAAGCGGCTTACGCCTCAAGATTATTTTTAATTAATAATATTAATTAAAAACTTCTAACGGTGTTTACCATTTTTTAGTTTTGAATTTGAATTTGGATTTTTTGCGGCGGTCGGAAAAATTGTCAAAAGATTTTGCCGGTTCTTGAGATTTGCCCCAGGGTTTTGTATTCTGTCTTTCTCTTGAGGCAAAAGGATGAGTTTGAATTCGGCGGCTAACCCCCGCTTGTCTGAAACCTTCCTGAAATCCGCCTGGCTGAACTTGCGGCCGCGGTAAATTCGGAAGCGGTGAAATCGGCAATTGTTTTTTGATAAGCCGCTCGATAGTTTTAATATCAAATCTTTGATTTGGCGTGGCAAAAGAAATCGCGTGGCCTGAATGTCCGGCGCGGCCGGTGCGGCCGATGCGGTGCACATAGTCCTCGGGATTTTCAGGTAAGTCAAAATTTACCACAAGTTCGATATTAGTGACATCTATGCCGCGAGCGGCAATGTCGGTAGCGACCAAAACTCGGTAAACGCCTGTTTTAAAACCGGCAAGCGCTTTCAATCTCTGGCTTAAGCTGCGATTGGAATGAATTTCAACCGCGGTGTGTCCCATTCCGCGGATCGTGTAAGCGATTTTTTTCGCGCCATGCTTTGTTCGGGAAAAGACAAGAGTGCTTCCTTTGCGTTCTTTTAAGACGGTTTCCAGCAAAGATAATTTTGATTCTTTCTGGACAAAGAAAATTTCATGCGTTACGTTTGCCGCCGCTGTGCCTTGCGGGGCCACTTCGACTCTTATCGGAAGCTTCATATAGGAATTGGCAAGAGCGACGATTTTTGGCGGCATGGTCGCGGAGAAAAGCATAGTTTGCCGATCGCGCGGCACAGTTTGCAGAATTCTGTTTATTTGCGGCGCGAAGCCAATGTCTAGCATATGGTCCGCTTCGTCGAGCACTAAAATTGCCACATTGTTCAGGATTGCCGTTCTATGTTCAATATGATCAATAAGCCGGCCGGGTGTCGCGATAATAATATGGGGATCCCTGCTCAAAGCTCTATTTTGGTGGAACATTTTTTCTCCGCCGATCAATACCGCGGTTCTCAAGCTTAAAGGCCTGCCGATTTTATTAATTTCTTCATTTACTTGCAAAGCCAGTTCTCTGGTTGGAAGCAAGATAAGCCCTTTGCCTTTTAAAGCCGCCAGCCGCTGAATCATAGGAATGCCAAAAGCAAGAGTTTTGCCGGTTCCGGTTTGAGCAATGCCCACGATATCTTTTCCCGTAAGCGCGGGAGGAATAGATTGAAATTGGATGGGTGTTGGCACTCTGAATTTTAGAAAATCCAAAATTTCCAAGATTTTTGGCGCTATGCCAAGACCGTCGAATGTTGTCGGTGTCGTCATGTTTTTCAGTTATAAATATCTTATTTATGTTTCACTTAGTTTTTGCCCATTAAAAGGAAAAACTTCGAAAATCGATACGAATATTAATTATTCGCATTTAAAGATAAATATAAAAATTCTGACCCATTCAAAGTCAGAAATATATGTAGATATAAGCTGAGAAAGATGAGTCTGTTAATTAGAGATTACACTGTATCATATCTGAATAGGTTTGTCAAGCAAAGGCCTTGACAAGGGATTGCGTGGATAACTTTTTTAAACACTTAAACAAGCGAGTTGTAATTTGAAAGTTGAAAAATTAAAAAGGTGAATAGTCGCGAACCGTAAAATTGACAGCGCTTTATTATATGATATAATAAAGTTAGTATTTATAATATCATGTAATTATAAAATATATGTATAAAAGATTACAGCAATTTCGCGGTTTAGGGTCGGAAAGTTGTTTTTTATGGGGACCTCGCCAAAGCGGCAAAAGCACGCTTCTAAAAACTTTTTTTCCAAGCTCCCCGTATTATGATTTGTTGCTATCCGATGAATTTGAACGGCTTAATCGAAAACCGTCGTTTCTTAGAGAAGAACTTCTCGCTAATCATCCCGTTGTTCCTGTTATTATTGACGAGGTGCAAAAAATTCCCCAGCTTCTTGATGAAATTCAATGGCTTATCGTGAATAGAAACATTCAATTTATTTTGTGCGGTTCAAGCGCTCGAAAGCTCAAACGCGGGAGCGGAAATCTTCTGGGCGGGCGGGCGTTGCGCTATGAACTTTTTCCCCTTGTGTCGGCGGAAATTCCCCAATTTGATTTAATGCGGGCGCTTAATCACGGATGCCTTCCGCGTCATTATCAGTCCGATCATCCGGAGCTTTTAGGCCGTTCGTATGTGGGAGATTATTTGAAAGAAGAGATTGCCGCCGAAGCGCTTACCCGGAATGTTCCCGCTTTCGCGCGATTTCTTGAAGCCGCGTCATTTTCAAACGGGGAAGTGGTGAATTTTATCAATATCGCGCGGGAATGCGGCGTAAGCGGTCCGACCGCGAAAGAATATTTTCAGATTTTAGTTGATACTCTTTTGGCTCGCTTTGTGCCTCCGTTTCAGAAGAAACCAAAACGGCGCGTTATTCAAGCGCCAAAGTTTTATTTGTTTGATGTCGGCATTGCCAACGCGCTTCTCAAGAGAGGAACCATTTTTGCCGGAAGCGAGATCTTCGGCCGAGCGTTTGAACACTTTATTCTGCAAGAAATTATCGCGCATAGCCATTATTCGGGATTGGAATACCCAGTGTCGTATTGGAGAACAGCTTCCGGATTTGAGGTGGATTTTATTCTTGGCGATAGAGACGTGGCGCTTGAAGTAAAGGGCGTTTCAGAAGTTCATTCGCAGCATTTGCGAAGCATAAACGCGTTTCGTGAGGAATATAAGCCAAAACACGCAATCATTGTGTCATTAGACGCCAAGCCTCGGAATGTTAACGGCCTAACGATTATGCCATGGAAAAAATTTCTTGGCGATTTATGGGCAGGATTGATAATCAATTAAAAACATTAAAACACGGAAAACATTAAAACAAAAAAGCCTCCCCTACGGGGGAGCTCTTCGGGATCGAACGGTTCCGATCAAAGCAGGATTATCAACCTCTATAGAAAATATAGCATACCTGAAAATCTTGTCAAGGGATTGTGCGGATAACTTTTTTAAACATTAAAACGCAAAAACACGAGAATAATGAAACAATAAAAGATATGATTGAATTTTTTAAGAAAAAGAAAAAAACCAATCCTGAAAAAAAAATAAAAGCAAGAACAATAAATTTTGATGTTGCGAATCAGCGGCTAAAAGCGCGCAATCGGCAATTGGAGGCGGTTAACCAACAGCTGGTATCGGAGCGGGAAGAACTGAAAAAAAGATACGCTGATCTGGATACATTCAAAGATCTTGTGCAGGAGCTTGGCTCCAGTTTGAAAACGGCGAAAGTTTTGCAAACGTTGATAAAGGCGCTGGAAAAGATATTGCCGGAATCGGCCAGTTTTGTTTATGCGATTCCCTCGCCCGATCCGGGCAGGCCGTCTAACTTAATTTATATTCATTCGCGCGCCGCTCTCGGGGAAAAATATCTGGATTGCGTAAAGGATAATATCGCGTCTTCGTTTGACTTATTGCCCGCGCCGGTAAAAAGAAAAGAAGAATTGGCAAAATGGATTCACGGCAAATTTATTTTTGAATTTATTGAAGGAACGCAAGACAATAAAGACGCAAAGCGGCCGCTCTCTTCGTTTAATGTTCCTTTTGTTGTCCGCGATGAGGTTTTGGGCGCGATAAACATATCATCATCGGAACCGAATCTGTTCACGGAAAAAGACATTAATCTTGTTCATACGATGGCTGACGCCGCGGCGAGCACTATTTCCCGCTTGCGCCGGCTTTTGCAGTCGGAACAATCGCGAATCGCGTCTCTCGTGGAAAGCTTGAGCAATGGCGTGATTATGTTTGATCTTGATCAAAGAGTGACTTTGTCCAATACGGCGGCGCAAAAAATGACCGGGCTGCCGGAGCGGGGTTTTTATCTTTCGGAATTCACCAAATTATTCAAAGAGAACTTTGATAAAAAAGTCGCCGGCGTATTGCGAAGCGGCGAATTGTTTCATATAGAAGAAGCGGTTTTGTCTCGTTTTGCCTATGAAATATTCATAGTTTCTGTGATGGATCATGAAAAAAAAATTATTGGCGGAGCGATTATTTTGCACGATATCACCTACGCGAAAGAGAAAACCGACATACTGAAAGAAGCCAAGGCTAAAGATGAAGCGGTTTTTGCCAGTATCGGCGAGGGATTGATTATAACCGATGATCAAGGCAATATCGTTCAAGTAAATGAAGCTTTTGAGAAACTCCTCGGCTGGAGAGCTAAAGAAGTAATAGGCAAAAAAATGCTGGATGTGGCGCAAAAAGTGGACGAAAACGGGGAAATTATTCCTCTCGTCAAACGATCTTTGAGCCGAGTATTATCAGGTGAAATATCAGTAGGCAAAGTCAGCAGTATTGTAAAAACTCACAGCTATATTCGCAGAGACAAGAGCAAATTTCCGGTTATGGGAGTTGTCACGCCGATAAAATTTAACAACAAGATTTTGGGAGCCGTTCAAGTATTTCGTGATATTACCAATGAACTGGAAATTGATAAAACTAAGACGGAATTCGTTTCAGTGGCTTCGCACCAGCTTCGCACGCCGCTTGGCAGTATGCGCTGGTATTTGGAAATGATTTTGAACGGCGATATGGGAAAAATTAACAAAAAAACCAAAGAAGCGCTGGAGCAGGTGTACGAAAGCAATACGCGCATAATTGGTTTGGTAAAAGATTTATTGGATATCGCGCGCATTGAGCAAGGAAGATTTAAAAGTCAGCCGGAATATGTTGAAATTATTGGAATCATTGAAGAGGCGATCAGAGAGATCGCTTTGGAAGCGGAAAAGAAAAATGTGGTTATTGATTTTAATCGAGGAAAAGGCGCAAAACTGAATGTTTGAGTTGATGTTAAAAAAACAAGGGAAGCGATTGGGAATATTTTATCCAATGCCGTGAAATATAATAAAAAAGGCGGAAAGGTGGCGATAAATATAAGCGAGAAAAACAATAAAGCGGCTATTGATTTTATTGACACAGGAATCGGCATTTCCGCAGAGGATCAAAAGAAAATTTTTTCTAAGTTCTTCCGCGTTTCGAATGCGGCATTGTCGCAGACGGACGGGACAGGTTTGGGTTTGTTCGTGGTAAAATCTTACATCGAAGAGCAGGGAGGAGTCGTGAATTTTTCCAGCGAGCTTGGCAAGGGATCGGTTTTTCATATTGAATTGCCGGCAAAAAAGCCAAGCAATAAAATAATAATTTAATTCATAAAAGCCGATTCTTCGCTTTTTGATTTGATGGAAAGAGTTAAGAAGCATTTGGAATAGGCCGGCATTTTTTTGAAAGCGGACATTTCGCTGGAGAATTGAGAAAAATTAAAGGCTGTAAAAATTAAAGGCGTGCGAAAAAAGCGAAAAAATGCTATAATGGCATTAATTGCTTTGGCGGCTTTTCGGCCGGAGCGAATCCTTGGGCATTTTTTATTATACGTCGGGAAAAACCGGCGGTTCAATATGAAAATAAATTTTAAAACTAAAATTTTTATATTTTTTCTGATTTTTGTTTTTGGTTTTTCCGATTTTATTTCTTTTTTGCCGGAAGCGGTTCGCGATAATCATTTGGCGGAGAAATTTATTATTAATAAGGCGCAAGCGGCTACCGTCACTTA
>JAHILZ010000079.1 GCA_018896765.1 Patescibacteria group bacterium
TAAAAATTACTTGGATAAAAAAGAGTTGGAACATTTGAATCGCATCGGCAATATGTATTTGGATTATGCCGAAATGCAAGCGGCGCGCGGCAAGGCGATGACAATGCGGGACTGGATTGCAAAGCTCAACGCGTTTTTGAAATTCAGCGAGTATGAAATTTTAACTAACGCCGGAAAAGTGAGCCACGAGGTCGCCGAAGCGCTGGCGCTCAAAGAATATGAAAAATATCGTGTCATTCAGGATAAAAATTATATTACCGATTTTGATCGGGAGATAAAACAATTAAAAAACAAGGCAGTAAAAAATGTAAAAAAATAATATGAAAACAATTTTAAAAACTGACATCACTGTCAAAGATATTTGCGAAGGGTTCGTCTATAACGAACTGGAAGGCAAAGGGTTATTTGGCTTGTCAGGCAAGCTCACTATTCAGCCGGAGTATCAGCGTAACTATATCTATGCCTCCGACGGCGGAAAAAGAGAGGTTGCTGTTATTGAATCAATCCTAAAGGGCTATCCGATTGGCTTGATTTATTTTAATGTGGTTTCTGAGAACAATTTGGAAGTTTTGGACGGGCAACAGCGTATCACCAGTGTTGGACGATTCGTAACTGATAAATTCGCCATCAAAGACGAAAACGGTATGCAATATTTTGGCGGTATGGCAAAAGACAGAAAAGACAAGATATTGGAAACTAAACTACTCATTTATGAATGCGAAGGAACGGAAAGCCAGATAAAAGAATGGTTTAAAACGATCAATATTGCCGGGGTTCCGCTCGTTCCCCAAGAATTGTTAAATGCGATCTATTCCGGACCATTCGTTACGCTAGGTAAAGAGGAATTCAGCAACAGCCAAAATGCCAATATTCAAAAATGGAGCGCGTATATAAAGGGCAGCGCAAACCGACAGGCATTTTTTGAGAGAGCTCTGGACTGGGCGAGTAAAGGAAATATTGATGATTATATGAGTATTCATCGCCACGACAAAAATATCAATGAATTAAAAAAATATTTCAACAGCGTGATTGACTGGATTTCTGGTGTATTTACCGATGTAGAAAGCGAGATGCGCGGACTTGAGTGGGGGAGACTGTATGAGCAGTATCATAAAAAAGCATATAATCCCGCGAAAGTATCGGCCGAGGTGCGTAAACTCTACGGCGATCCGTATGTAAAAAATCGCAAAGGTATTTTTGAGTTTATTCTCGGCGGCTCTGTTGATACTAAACTGCTCGAGGTTAGAGTTTTTGATGAAGCGATTAAGAGATCTACTTACGAATCACAAACCGCTAAAGCAAAGAAAAAAGAAAAATCAAATTGTCCTCACTGTATTATCGGGCATGATGCGAACAAGTGCAAGATTTGGAATTTGAGCGAAATGGATGCCGACCATGTAGCGGCTTGGAGTAAAGGTGGAGCGACTTCTGTCAAAAACTGCCAGATGTTGTGCAAGACACACAATCGAGCAAAAGGAAATCGGTAAACAAAGTAACCGAACCAATTCGTGGAAATAAAGTCTCTTTATGGGTAAAAACAAAATCATGGACGATTTAAAAGAATTTTTAAATACAAGATCAGAATTTACTCAAAAAAGCGAGGTGGCTTATTTTTTGTCCGAAGTTAGAAAGGTAATTGAAAAGGAGAATATCAAAGATAAAATTAAAGCTTAAGAGAAAATAGTGTCCAAAATTTTTAAGGCGGCGCGCCAACTTTGCTGGCGCAAATTCCGTCGGCGTCCAAAGCGAGTCTGCCTGTCGGCAGACAATTTGCAAAAGGAAGAAATAATTTTATGACCAGCCAAAACAAAAATAACCAAATCATAATTTACAACACCGAAGACGGCGAGACTAAGATTGAGGTGCAAATGAAGGATGAGACTGTTTGGCTTTCGCAAAAGCAGATGGCCGAGCTTTTTGATTGCACTGTGGAAAATATAATTTTTCACCTCAAAAATGTCTTTGAAAGCGCTGAATTAAGCGAAAAAGCAACTACCAAGGATTACTTAGTAGTTCAAAAAGAGGGTAATAGAGAAGTAAAAAGATCGGTTAAAATATATAATTTGGATGTGATAATTTCCGTAGGATATCGCATAAATTCTCTTCGCGGCACGCAATTTAGAATCTGGGCTACGCAGAAATTGAAAGAATATATCATCAAGGGTTTTGTCATGGATGATGAACGGTTGGCGGAAGGCAGAGTGAAAAAGACATATTTTGAGGAATGGGAAGAGAGAATCAGAAGGATCAGAACTTCGGAGGCCAATTTTTACCAAAAAGTCCGCGATGTTTTCGCCACCAGCGCCGATTACAATCCCAAAACAGATTACGCGAAATTATTTTACGCTACTGTGCAAAACAAGTTCCATTATGCCATTACCGGGTTGACCGCGGCGGAAATTGTTTCCGCAAGAATTGACAGCCAAAAAGAAAATATGGGTCTTACAAACTGGAAAGGCGAAATTATCACGCGCGAGCAGGCGCAAATCGCCAAGAATTATTTGGAAGAATTGGAATTGAAAAGATTAAATTTATTGGTGGAACAATTTTTGTCTTTTGCCGAATTGCAAAGCGTGGAGCAAAGAGTAATGTATATGAAAGATTGGATTCATAAATTGGACGGCTTTTTGATTTTAAACGAGAAAGAAATTTTGAAAAACGCCGGCAATGTTTCGCGTTTGGAAATGGAGAAAAAAGTCAGAGAAGAGTTAGAAAAATATAATCAAAAAAGGTTAAAAGATAAAAATTAATGAAAAATAATTTATGAACAGCCAAAACAAAAACAACCAAATTATTATCCAAAATTATGTCCAAAAAAAATAAAAAAATAATTCCAAGCAATAACAGTTTTACCGAATTTTTGCTTTATACGATCCCGAATGGAAAGGTGAAGGTGGAGATTTTTTTGCGTGATGAAAATATTTGGTTGACACAGGCAAAAATTGCCGATCTTTTTGATGTGGATAGGAGCGTTGTCGCAAAACACTTGCAAAATATTTTTTCAGAAAATGAGTTGGATAAAAATTCAACTTGTGCAAAAATTGCACAAGTTCAAAGCGAGGGCAGTCGGAGTGTAAAAAGAGATATTGAATTTTATAATCTTGACGCTATTATATCCATTGGCTATCGGGTCAACAGCGCCAAAGCGACCCATTTTCGCGTTTGGGCCACAGAGAGATTAAAAGAATATATTATTAAAGGGTTCACTATGGATGATGAGAGGCTCAAAGATCCGTATGGTTTTTTCGGCAAAGACTATTTTGAAGAGCAATTGGCGAGAATTAGAAATATTCGCTCCAGCGAAAGGCGTATGTATCAAAAAGTGACTGATATATATGCCCAGTGCAGCGCCGATTATAATCCCAACGAGGAAATCACCAAGCAATTTTTTGCGACAGTGCAGAATAAATTGCATTTTGCCATTACGGGTAAAACCGCCGCGGAAATAATAAGCGAAAGGGCGGATGGCGCTAAAATAAATATGGGACTTACTGTTTGGAAAAATAGCCCAAAAGGCGCCATACGGGAAACCGATGTGGTTATCGCCAAAAATTATCTAAACGAAAAAGAGCTTGATCATTTGAATAGAATTGTAACTATGTATCTTGATTATGCCGAGATGCAGGCGCAAAAAGGAATTGCAATGTATATGAAAGACTGGGTGGAAAAATTAGACGCCTTTTTGAAATTTAACGAGCGGGAAATTCTGGAAAACGCCGGAAAAATAAGCCACGAGGTAGCTGAAGCGCTTGCGTTGGGCGAGTATGAAAAATTCAGAGCAGAGCAAGACAAAAACTATATTTCCGATTTTGATAGGGAAGTTAAAAAAATATTGAATAACAAAAATAAGAAAAAATAACATGAAAATACAACTTAAAGAAATTACGATTAAAGAAGTCGCGAACGGGTATAAAAACAGCGATGAAGAAGGCGTTGTCGGCTATGGCGGGAAATTAAATATCCACCCGAAATACCAGCGCGAATTTATTTATAAAGACGACAAAAGAAATAACGGAATTGATGCAAGATGAAGATGTAACAAAAAAATCCGATATTTACGAGTATGTTTTGACTGGAAATGAAAAATTCTTGAACATCAGAGCATTTACAGAAAAACAGAAGAAAGAGGCATACGAAAGATAGAAAGGCATTTGCAAAAAATGCAAAGAACATTTTGAAATTGAAGAAATGGAAGCCGAAGTAAAGATAGTAAAATTTAAAATTTTTCTGAGAGTGGTTCTCTAAAAAATTATTTTTTAACTGAATCATACTATGGAAATAATCGAATTGATCGGTTCGTTTGTTGCGAGGTTAATAATGCTGATAATGCTTCCGTTTATGGGATTAGTATCTTTGATTTTCTTAAATTTGTTTTCGTGGTTGTATGTCAGTATAATCGGAATTTTATTTGCGGTTCAAATTATAATTCCAAAAAATATTCGCATTATCACGGTAGCGGCTTTATCGTTGGGAATTATAACGATGTGGATTTCGCTGTTTGCATCATATCAAGGGTTGCCGTATAATTATATCGATTTTTCCAATCCGGCCGCGGCCGCATTAGGCGGGTTTCCAATTACGGCTTTCGAATACCCGCCTGCCGCATTGGGTAGCAATGAGCCGCCGTTTGACACATGGGGATTGTTTTATTTGAATTTAGGTTTTTGGTTTGTTGTCGGATCAAGTGTTGCAATAATTTTACGCAAATATTTGAATAATCAAATTTCATTTAAATTATTTGGCGTTAGTGTTATAATATCATTATACGGGATCGGGTATTTATTCGCGCAATTTGATTAAAGTTTGAAAAAAATATATAAGAACGGTTTTCGGAAATTTTGGAAAAACGAGATTGCTTCGCTATGATTACATAGCTCGCAATGACAATTGTGCCGGCCGACGGAAAAATTTACCCTAGAAAACAGTTCCCAAAAATCCCACTCGCGGGAAATTCAGGGGAATGGAAATTATAATCTAAACAGTATGGTAATATGCATTATCATACTGAAATAATATCAATAATTTTAAAATAATAATATATCGGAATATAGCAACCTTACAAAAACATTATATCAATCAAAATTTTATTCGATTTACGGATGTCTGATTAATTCGGATTGGAAAGAAATATGCGCGATCCCTCGCATTTGCGAGAGATCCTTTACTTCGCTCAGGATGACATCAAATGCGCAAGTCTCAAATTAATATTATGGATTATCATAAAATATTTTGCAGTTTTGTGGATAAGATGTGAATAAAAAACAAGCAATTCAGGCGCGATTTTATCGAAAAACCTTTTGTTTAAAAGGTTTTTTGTTTTTTTCAAAAAGTTAGCAAAGTGTTTGACATTTCCTTAAAGTGGGGTATACTTATATTACAGTGGTTGAAAGTGGATAATATTGGGGAAAAGTTAGAAAAATAGGGGATAAAATAAACTCGCTTTATTGAGGTGGTTCAAATACGCATCAGTAATTTAAAAATGAATTTTTCCCGACATAACAATGATTTGGAAATTAGATATTAAGATATTAGATATTGAAAATTTTATTAGAAATAATAATATCCAATATTAAATATCTAATATTTTGGACGATAAGGCAATTTTTAAATATTCGAGTTGGAGATTTAGACTCTAAACAATTAAGTCTAATTTAGCAAAGCCATGTTTATCGGCCAATACTCGCATCTTATTGATCCGAAAAAAAGATTGGCAGTGCCATCGAAATTTCGGAAGCAGCTGGGCAGAACCGTGGTTATCACGCGTGGAATTGATAATTGTCTTTTTGTTTATACGATGAAAGACTGGAAGGAGCTTGCGGAAAAATTAAGCAAGCTGCCGATTTCGAAATCCAACACTCGCGCTTTTGGCCGTTTGATGCTAGCCGGGGCGATGGATGCGGAAATTGATTCGCAAGGCCGAATTCTTGTGCCGGATTATTTAAAAGAATATGCTTCACTGAAAGACAAGGTTATTATTGCCGGCTTGTACAACAGGCTGGAAATCTGGGACGAAGAAATTTGGAATAATTATAAAAATAAAACTGAAAAAGAAAGTTCCAACATTGCCGAACAGCTGGGAGATCTGGGAGTCTAAATTAACGCTAATTTTTAATTCTGAATTCTGAATTTCGAATGAATGAATTATTGACTTAATTTTAAAACATTTGAGCATTAAAAATTGATTCAAAATTCAAAATTCAAAATTGGAAATTCAAAATTAATTATTTATGTCACATATTCCTGTATTGCTGAACGAGGTAATTGAATATTTAGATCCTAAGCCGGGAGATAATTTTGTTGACGCAACGGTGGGAGACGGAGGGCATGCGAAAGAAATTTTAAAGCGAACCGCGCCTGATGGAAAATTGCTGGGAATCGATAAGGATTTGAATTCGATAAAAATCGCCGAAGAAAATCTGAAAGAGTTTAAGGATAGATTTTTTATCGCTCATGGAAATTTTTTGGATATAAAAAAAATTGCCGCGGATAATCCCCAGATTGGGAAGATTAGCGGCGTATTGGCGGATTTGGGATTAAGTTCAAGGCAGATCGAAGAAAGCGGCAGAGGATTTTCTTTTCAGCGGGATGAGCCTTTGATCATGAGCATGGTTTGGCCGCTCGCGGAAGGCCGGAAAATCGCGCTTCAGATAGTTAACGAAGCCAGTGCCAGAGAGCTTGAGAAAATTTTTAAAGAATACGGAGAGGAGCGGCTTGCGCGTCCGATTGCCGATAGAATAGTTCGAGAGCGAGAGGCGAAAAGGATCGAGCGGACGTTTGAGCTGGCGGATATTGCCGTAAGCGCTTATAAAAAGTTTTTTGGAAATAAGACGTGGCGCATTCATCCCGCGACAAAGATTTTCATGGCCTTGAGGATCTCGGTTAATGAAGAGCTGTCCGACTTAGAGAATTTCTTGCCTGACGCTTTGAGCGTATTGGCGGAAAAAGGAAGGCTGGGTGTTATAAGTTTTCATTCTCTGGAAGACAGAATAGTAAAAAATTTTTTTCGCAAGGAATCGCATGGCTGCATTTGCGATAAAAATCAGGTGGAATGCGTTTGTGATCACATGCGAAGTTTGAAAATAATTACCAAGAGGCCTGCCGTCGCGAGCGCGGATGAAATGAAAAAAAATCCCAGGTCCAGAAGCGCTAAATTGCGAGTGGCGGAGAAATTAAGCGCGCTAAGCGATTATTAATTTATCGTTAAGGAATTTCAATATTCCGCGATCCTTCTGCGTTAATTCCGCGAGATTCCGCGAAATTAGCGCCAGCAGGCCTAATTTATATTAATATTTATATGGCAGCTAATTATTGTTCAATTCGAGAAAGACCTAGTTACGGATTTTTGGGCTTGGCCGTTTTCTTTTTGATCGTGATCAGTTCTTTGGGCTATTTTGCGGAAACAAACGGCGTATCTTCTTCGGGTTACGAAATTAAATCTTATCAAAAAAAAATCGACAAGCTGAATGATGATAATCAGAGGATGAAAATAATTATTGCCGAAAAGTCTTCTTTTAAAAAAATCAGCGAGAATGGCAGCGCGGAAAAAATGAATCTCGTGGGCGTATCGGATCAGCGCTATTTGCTGATATCGTCCTTAAGTTTAGCAAGCAGATAGATTCCATTTTCTGCTTTTTTAGAGTTAGAGATTATGGCTGATATTACCAACAAGAGGATTAATATTATAATGGCGTTAATTTTTTTATTCTCCAGCGCTGTTTTTTGCAGGATGTTCGATTGGCAGATACTTCAGCATTCATTTTATATTGCTTTGGCTCAGGATCAGCATTCTTTTTTGGGCCAGCTTTTTCCGGATAGGGGAGAGATTTTCATAAAAGACAAGTCAAGCCTAAAGATTGTTGGAGATCGGACAGAATCATATTTTCCGGTGGCGGTAAATAATCCGGGATATTTTGTTTACGCGGTTCCGCGAGACATAAAAGATATTGAGGGTACGGTAAAAATTCTCGAAGAACTTCTTGGAATTTCCGCCCAAGAACTTAATAAACGGCTGAATAAGCCGAATGATTCTTATGAAATACTCGCTCACAAGGTTTCAGCGGAAACTGTGAAGAAAATTGAAGAGGCAAAGCTTGTTGGCATAATGGAAGAAGAAGAGATGTGGAGATACTGGCCGGAGAATAATTTTATGAGCCATGTTTTGGGGTTTGTGGGTTTTTCCGGATCTAAAAGAGTAGGGCAATATGGACTGGAAGGATATTATGACAGCAGGATTGAAGGCGAAAGCGGCGTAATAGAAGCGGAAAAGGATGTTGGAGGCAAGTGGATTTCTTTTGGAATGAAACAATATGTTCCGGCGCAAAATGGAGTGGATTTGGCATTGACTATCGATAGGTCGATACAATATAAAGTTGAGCAGGTTCTTGGCAAGAAAGCGGAAGAAATAAAAGCCAGATCCGCCTCGGCGATAGTAATGAATCCGTCGACCGGGAAGATTCTGGCAATGGCCAGCTGGCCGAATTTTGATCTGAATAACTATTCGGCTGTAAAGAATTACGATGTATTTTTAAATACAAATATTCAGGCAAGGTATGAACCGGGTTCGGTAGTAAAATCTTTTACGATGGCCGCGGCCTTGAATGAAGGCAAAATTACACCCGATACCGCATATGAAGATAAAGGGAAAATGATCATTGATGGCTGGCCGGTAAGCAACGCGGAAAATAAAGTATATGGCAGGCAGACAATGACACAGGTTTTGGAAAATTCCATCAATACGGGAGCTATTTTCGCTTCATCGAGGATTGATAAAGATAAATTTTTGGATTACTTTAAAAATTTTGGTTTTGATGTTCCAACCGGGATAGAATTGCAGGGAGAAATCGCGGGGGATTTAAGCAATTTGGACGCAAAAAAAGATGTTGCGTATGCAAATGCCTCTTTCGGACAGGGAATCGCGATGACTCCTCTTGAACTGATTACCGCTTTTTCCAGCCTTATCAACGGTGGAAAACTGATGAAGCCGTATATCGTTGAAAAGATTTTAAAGGGAGATGAAGTTATCGAAGAGCGCTATCCGGAAACGGTTCGCCAGATAATTTCTGAAGGGACTTCCGCTAAGATTACGGCAATGCTTGTGAGCGTAGTCGAAAATGGCCATTCGAAAGGGGCGAAAGTAAACGGTTATTGGATTGGAGGCAAGACCGGTACGGCTCAGGTGTCTTTTGAAAATAAGAAAGGGTATTCGGACAAGACTATTCATACTTTTGTGGGTTTTGGTTCCGCTCCCGATCCAAAGTTTATCATCTTGGTAAAGTTTAATGAACCTGAAGCGGCGGAATTTGCCGATTCATCGGCAACGCCGGTTTTTAGCGAGATTGCAAAATTCTTGGTAAATTACTTGGAGATTCCGCCAAATCGGAAATAAACGCAAAATGTAAAAATCAAAATGAAAAATGACAATGCAAAATCTAAAATTTTGAATTTCCAATTTCGAATTTTTATTGAATTTTGAATGTTTTAATGTTTCAAAATTAAGTCATTAAGTTATTCATTCGAAATTCAGAATTCAAAATTAAAAATTATTGTAAAGATATTTTATCATTTTTATCTGTTATTTTAATTTTCCATTATGCTTAAATTTTTAGCAAAAAAAATCATTGAGTTATATAAGCCGACAATCGTTGCCGTTCTTTCCTTTGATTCGGAATTCGACCCTTCCGCGGCTTCTCTCAATGCTTTATCGAAAAAATTTATTGTGGCAAAAAAATCCGTAGAAGTTAGGAACGCGGATGATGTTATCGGGGGGATTTTGAACATAGAATCGAATCAAAGCTCCATTAATAAATTTTTTGCCGCTTTGCGCTGGCTCGCGTCGAAAAAAAACGATTATCCGGAAATAATTTTGCTTGATATTTCCAATCAATGGGCATTGAAAGAAATGAGAAGCTTGGCGGATTTTTTGAAATTTAATTTTTTGATAATTTTGCCGCGATCTTCAAAAAAAGATATTATTGATCGGGAAAATATTAATTTTTTCCTAGCTCATAACTCAAAGCTTATTTTGAAGTCGAGCGACAAGAATACTTATGATTTTTTGAAAAAAAAGCGCGAAGTTTTAACTTATTCTTCCAGCCAATCGGATATTTTCGCGAGCGATATGCAGCTTCAATCCAACAGCGGAATAAAAGGAGCCGCCAGGTGCGGAATCAGCTTTAAGATTAATTACAAAGGAAGTCTTTTGCCGGTAAGAATAAATTACAGCGTAAATGAAAAAGAAGTGTGCAATGTTTTAATCGCCACACTTTTGGGGCTCGAGGTGGGGATGAATTTAGTGGAAATTGCCAGTTCTTTTTCTGAATATCGCCCGGTAAACAGCATGAGGGTTCTTAACGGAATAAAACGCAGCGTGATCATTGATAATTCTGATAATTATAATTATGACAGCGCTTTTACCGCTTTGGATCATTTTGAAAAAATAAAAGCCGGCCGAAAAGTTCTCGTGGCGGGCGATATTTTGGGATTGGGCGTCCAACAGGAAGATCTTCACAGAGAACTGGCCAGAAAAATTTTTGAACAGGGGCCTGATTTAGTTTTTTGCGCCGGCAGCCGGGCCAATTTTATCTTCGAAGAATTAAAAAGGCTTAATTTTCATTGCGATAGGCTTTATAAATTTGATAGCGCGAACGAGGTTGAGAAAATTCTTCAGCCCAAAATCCAGGAAGATGACCTGATTTTGATCAGCGGTTCGAAAGAAATCGGCTTGGATTTGGTTGTCAGGCAGATTATGGCCAATCCGCCTTTGGCAGGACGAAGTTTATAGCCTGCGGCGCGACGAAGTCTGCCGATAAAATGAGAGTAAATAATATAAAAGCTCTTCTAAAAAGGGCTTTTATGTTTTATTAATTTATCGTTAAGGAATTTGAATAAAGGGCACATTCTAAAACTTTGTTTTAGAATGTAATGCGCCGATAGGATTAATTTATATTATGTTTTAATAAAAAGCGTTTTTATATATTTTTTTATAAATTTGCAAATATTTCAGCTCGATTTCGCGCCAGATAGAATATGAATGTTTTTTTATCGGCAGATCAAGACAGCCGACAAATTCGGTAATGTTCGGATTAAATCCCGATTTGAATTTATAAAGCCCCCACCAAGGGCTTTTTTCGCTGCGTTCGCTTTTTGGCGGCACAGCCACCATATCGTAAGTTTCTAACCCGTTTTTTTTCGCCCATTGCATTACCGACCACTGGAGAGCGTATGGCGACATTGTTTTTTTGGAGTTTCCGGAAGAACCGCCGTCTTTGTACCAGATTTTCTTGCCTAAGCGATAAGTAAACAAAGCCGCCAAAGGATTGCCGTTTAGCGAAGCGATAAAAATTTTTCCGCAATTAGTTTCTATGCATTTTTTCCAATAGCTTAAAATGTATTCTTTTGGCCGCATAGAAAAATTAGCGCGAGTGCTTGTTTCTTCGTATAAATCGTACATTATTTGTATTCCTTCCTGGGAGCTGTTTTCTTCGACGATAATGCCGTGTTTTTGCGCTAAGCGGATATTGTAGCGGGTTTTTTGTTTGAAGCCCGCCAAAATTTCTTCTTCGGTTTTTTTCAAATCAACAAAAGTCGTGGCTTTGAACTGAAGGTCGAGCCGCGATTTTAAAAGCCCGAAAGATTCGTATTTTTTTATTTCTTCCTGGTTTTCTATAACCTCAGGTTCGATTTTTATAAGCAGGACATTGTTTTTCCGGGCGGTTTCTTTTAAAGATTTCAAAATACGCGGCCATTGACTGCTCGAAAAGCTGGATAAATTCGGACCTTTGGGGCAATACCAAATCCAGCCGAGAAGAGTTTTTCTTTTTAGGATTTGGATAGCCAGTTTTTTGCCATTATTCTCTTCCAAGATGAATCGTTGGGGTTTCCATTCCCATTTTGCTTTAAATTCTCCCCACTGGAAAGATTGCAAAAAATGGCCGCCATCGGGATTGGCGATGATAAGCTCGTTCCAAACGTTTTCTTCTTCTTTTGTGGCTGAGCGGAAAAGCATGTTAATGGATTCGAATATAATCTTTATAAAGTTTATAAACTTTATAAAGATTATATTCGAAATTTGAAATAGGATAATCAAATCCGCCGATATAATGCGTTCTCGCGCCGCCAAAACTTTCTTTGAATTTAGTCAGTCCGCGCCAAGGGTGGCTTTCGGCGGCGCCCGGAGGAGCTACTCCATATAGATCAAAATACGCGCATTGTTTTTTTTTCGCTTCTTTTATGGCGGCCCAGACCAGGGCATTGGCGGCTCGATAGGGGCCGTCGGAAGCGGCATGGATATAAGAAGCGGTAGCGCCGAAATAAACTATAACGCAGGCGGAAATTATATTTTGCCCGATTTTGGCAAAAAACAAGTCAGCTTGGCCGGCGGATCTGAGGGTTTTGACGAGCGTTTGATAGTAGGCGAGCGGATGGGTTCTGAAAGAATCACGCTTGGCGGTTTTTTCGAGAAGTTCCAAAAAATTTTTTATGCCGATATCCGCGCTGTCGGCGCAAAGCGAAACATTTTTTTTGCCGGCTTGCTTGATTTCGTTCCGGCAGCGTTTTTCAAAACTTTCAAAAATTTCTTTTTCCGGCCGCGCTATATTTACAATCAGCGAGTTTTCGGGCTGGATGGATTTCTCGGCTTTTTTAAATCCTAAGTTTTGCAGAATGCCGGCGATTTTTTCGTCTGATGTTTTCGGCTCTATTTTCAGGAATATCGCGTTATATTCTTTTGCGATCGATTTTAATTTATTCAAAAAATTTTCTAAAATTATCTGCTCGCTGTTTTTTTCTCTATTCCAAATCGGGCCATAAGGAATATAGAAGTAAGTTTTGCCAAAACCGAGAGGATTGATTATGACTAGCGCTTGCCAGTCATAATTTTCTAGGAATAAAACTTTTTTGCCCGTTGATTTTTGAAATTGGCCCCATGATGAGGATTGCAAAAAAGAGCCATTTCGGCTTAAAATAAACGAATCCCAATTTTCGCGATTTAGTTCCGTCATAAATTTTGGCGATGCCGATAGTGTGTTTTATTGTATAATTATAGGATATATGGCGCGTAGAGTCAATTTTTTGGATTTAAAATTTAAAATAATATTGCGCCGACAAAGGCTTGATTAAAAATATTTTTTCTTGTATAGTTATTGTATCGTCTAATATCTATCCATCGATCATTTTTAGTGTAAATATCTTTCAAGCAAAGTAGATTTTACATAGAGGATTTTTATCGGTTTTAGTATTTTTTGGTTTTGTCAATTTAGATTTTAGACATTGATTTGACATTAGAAATTTGTCATTTGACATTTCTTTAGCACACGGCCCTATCGTCTAGTGGCTAGGACAGGTGGTTCTCATCCACCAAACAGGGGTTCGATTCCCCTTAGGGCTACTAATAAAAAAATCCTTTTTAAAAAAGGATTTTTTTCAAAAATCAATTTTTGCTTTTCAAATCGTTCAATAAGATTATGTTTTTCCAAATATTTCAAAAGCCTCTTTGATAGGGGCAGCGTATTCATAAAATTTGAATAGTTTTATTTATTGTGAGAGCGCGCTTTAGAAAAGTAGCTCGATTCTTTTAATCCTTGCGACAAACTTTTCAAGAAAGCTTCATTATAAAGACCAGTGGCGCGGAATTCTTTAATAATTTTTTTGGTATTAGTTGAAGAAGGCGGAGCAAAAAAATCCAATTCAAAAACTTTGCGGAGCATTTCATATCTTTCCGCCGCTTGACGAAGTCTCCTGTATTCAGTTTTTGCCAGAGTAATATTTTCAGGCATAATATTTGCTTATGCTTATTCAAATTATATTCTTATCATACTCTCTTAAAATTCAATCGTCAATTTTTTAACCGCAGGCGGGACAAATTAGCAATATGGCAGTCTGCAAAATAAAAAACAGTCCCGAGTACTCGGGACTGTTTTTAAAAATATCAGGAAATTAAATTTTTTCTCTTACAAATTCTATAAAATCAATAAAAGCATATGGTAAAGATTTTCTGAAGTTAGTTTCAATAACTTTATTTTCTTGCTTGTAATGCAAATGATACGGAAAACTTTTTAACCGCTTCCAGCGAATATCCGGAAAATTATCATAGCGGAAAATATTCTTGTCTATATGCCTTCTTTCCCAATGAAAATCAAAACGATTGCGGACAATTTGCGAAATTCTGATGTCCATGAAACTTTTGTCCTTCAATATAATTCTTAACTTATCCTCGGAAGGCTCAAGAATATCCGTGACAATATCCAAAAAACCGTCTTGAATTATTTTTCTAATTGTTTCCAAGTCCGTTTTCATAATGGCTAAAAGTCTTTAAGAAAGCTTTCTACGATTTTTATTCTGTTTTCCAGATAATCAAGGCGAAAAAAATCATCTCTTGTTTCTTCCGTTTCTTTTATTTTTCCTTCTTTTACGGCTTTCTCAAATCCTTTAATATTTTTTAAGCCATATTTAAAAGATAACATTAAAAACTCCGTTTTTAAGTTAAGAGATTCTTTTTCTAAAAAAGATTTTAAGCTTTTTTTCTCAAGCTCTTTTATGTTCAATTTATTTGCGATAGCTAATATATTATATTTTAGCATAATTTATCGTTAAGGAATTTCAATATTCCGCGATCCTTCTGCGTTAATTCCGCGAGATTCCGCGAAATTAGCGCCTGCAGGCCTAATTTATGGTTAGCAATTATATTTTTATTATACTCTTTTAAAATTCAATCGTCAATTTTTTAACCGCAGGCGGGACAAATTAGCAATATGGCAGTCTGCAAAAAAATTTGACAAAATCAAGTTTAAGAATTAAAATTAAATTACTTCAAAATTAATTTCCAGATAATTCCCGTTCGGAATTTTTCCGAAAGGGTCGGTTAGGAAAGTCCGGTGCTCCCGATTAAATCGGGAAATTCCGGCACTGTGCCGCAACTGTAATCTTTGCCTTTCATAAAAGGCAAGGCGAGTCAGAATGCTAACTAATTATCTTAACCTGCGAGATTCTCTCTTCGAGCCAAAGAGGGGCCTTATTTTGTTCTTGGAATAAAATCATGCCCTCTTCGCGAGGGCATTTTCGTCTAGAAAGGAACGAATATGGTGAAAATAAAAAAATGGCTGGCGATCATGGCAATTATTTTTTTAATAATTCCAAATGTAAGCGCAGGCGCGAATTATAACGCAAGCAACGCGCAGGCTTATTTAGCGGCGCACAGCGACAATCCATGGAGCGTTATGGCTTTAACTATGCTTGGACAAACTCCCGCGTCAACATCATTTCTCGCTTCTGTAAGCGGCAAAAATGCCATTGATTATGAAGCGCCGATTTTGGCCATCACTGCTTTGGGCCAAAACCCGCGAACTTTCGGATCAACCGATTACATCGCCGCTTTGAAAAGTTATCACGTCAGCGGCCAGATCGGCGACGCTTCTACCATAAACGATGATATATTTGGAGTTTTGGCGTTAGTATCCGCCGGCGAACCTGTTAGCGATTCCGCGATTATCGATGCTAAAAATTTCATTCTCGACCGCCAAAATAATAACGGCGGATGGGGCTTCACCGCCGCATCAGACTCCGACACGAATATGACCGCTTCCGCGATTCTCGCGCTTCTGGCAGCCGGAATCAACAGTTCCGATTCGCGCATTCAAAGCGCTTTGTCATTTCTGCAAAATTCCCAAAATAGCGATGGCGGTTTTCCTTACAATCCAAACACTGCTTCTGATTCATCATCAACCGCTTGGGTGATTTGGGCGTTTAATGCTTTAAATATCAACGACGCCACTTGGAAGCCTTGCCTCCAAGTCGTTTTTTCTTAACATTAAATTATGCGTTTCGCAAATAAAATTATTATACTGTTTTTGCTTTTTGCCGCGGTATCGATAAATGCGTCCGGCGTCACAATTAACCCGTCCAAAATAGATTTAGCGGTAAAAATAAATAAACCCTCGTCCGAAAAAATAACCATAACCAACCCCACGAGCGATGTACAAATATTTAAAGCATACCCTATTCCTTTGTCCATCTCCATCATTGCTTCCGAGAATAACTTTCCAAGCCGGGTTTCAAGACAAACATATTATAACTTAGCTATTATCGTTTTATTTGGAATCGGGGCGCTTGAGCATTTTGTACTGCGAAAAAAAAGAATGTCAGCATGATAAAAATTAACAGTTAATCAAAACCGGCCATTCCGGACAAGAGCCGGTTTTTAAATAAAATAAAAAAAGCGAAATCTGCCAGGCGGGGCGATTGACTTTTTTTAAAAAATTTCATATACTAAGATTATCCTATATTTACAGGTAGCAGGGAAATTTAATAAAATTCGCATTAATTAATTTTTTTAATTTTATTATTATGCAGCACAAACAACAGCAAGTACAACGGGAGCCGCAGCAAGAGGCAAAAACGACGGAAGATTTTAACAAAAATATTAAAGATCTGGCGCTTGTTATTTTAATTGTGGCGGTTGCCGGATGGGCGCTTTTCAAGTATGATTCAAGAAACGACGACGGCGCGAATAATCAATCTAATCAATCTAAAGAAGAAAATATGCCAGAAAAAATTACAGCGGAAAAAGCTTATACAATTACGGATCCGGGATTGCAAATTAAGCCGCCGACCGATGAAGAAGCGCAAAAATACGACGCTGACGCGGAGGTAAAAACCGTGGTTTTGGAAACTACAAAAGGAATAATAAAAGTTCAGCTTTACCCAAAAGACGCTCCTTTTACAGTGGCAAGTTTTATGAAACTTATTGACAAAGGGCTTTATAACGGCTTGATTTTTCACAGAGTAATTGACGGGTTTATGATTCAAGGTGGAGATCCTTCCGGCAATGGCACTGGCGGACCCGGGTATAAATTTATCGATGAATTGAATCCGGAAACAGCTTCTTATAAAGAGGGATATAAAAAAGGCGCGCTGGCTATGGCAAATTCCGGTCCGAATACCAACGGCAGCCAATTTTTCATTATGCTGGAGGATTATCCGTTGCCGAATAATTATACGATTTTCGGCAAAGTGGCGGATGGCCAAGATGTGGTGGACGCGATTGGCAAAGTGGCGGTTAGCAAAGATCCGGCGACAGAAAATCGTCCGTTGACGGATGTTAAGATTAAGAGGGTTTATTTGGAGGATGTGAAATAAAAAGTATATAACATTTTTATCAGCGATGCTTTAAATTTTCAGTCATACGCTGATATTTGATATTTGATATTTGATATTTTTGGAACAAAAAAAAAGAGACAGAGCAACCAGTTTTGTTTTAATTGGCTGCTGATGCCTTTCCTTTGCGCGGGTTATTTTTCTGTTTTTTTTTGCTGTCGGTCTTTTAATTTATGACCGAAAATTATTATTTTTTCGTCCTTCCCCGGTTTTTTACCGATAAATTGCATTTTTTTACCGGATTGCACAGGTTTTTCCGTAGGAATTATTTTTACAACACCTTTGCTGGTTGCGACGAAAATCGATTTTTCTCCTAGCATAGCCGACATTAATTCACTCTCCTTGGGGCAGTGAATATTTCCACTCCTTCTTCCTGTCTTGTTTCGTGGCTAGGGCTATTGCCAAGAATCTCAGCTCCGACATCTTTTATCTGTGCTCCACGAATTAAGGAGCTTACAATTAAATTGTTCATTTATTTCTTCCTCCGTTCTATTCTAGCCAATTTTTGGCTTGTGTATTTTATAGCACAAAAAAATGAGGTTGTCAAATGTCATATTAATATTTTAATAATTTATTTGTTTGTTAAAATGTTAGTATGCTTAAATGTTAAAATGATTTTATGATTCCGTATTATACTCTGCAAACAGTCAATATCGGCCCGTTAATTTTTAATGCTTGGGGCCTGTTCGCGGGATTGGCATTTGCCGCGGCTTTGTTTATTGCTTTGAAAGAAGCGAAGCGAAAAAATATCAAGGAAGATCATATTTTTGATTTGGCGATTTTAATCCTAGTGGGCGGGGTAGCTGGCGCGAGGGCGGCGTATGTTTTGGAAAATTGGAATTATTTCAGCCAAAATCAAGCTGAAATTTTAAGCTTTAAAGAGGGCGGGTTGATGTTCTTGGGCGGAGCTTTGGGTGTTGCGTTATTGGTTGGCGCTTATTTAAAGTTTATCAATACTAGGATGATCCGCCTCGGGCGGGAAAAAATTTCTTTGGCGCGCATTGCCGATAGTTTAACGCCGTCTTTCGCGATTGGAGAATTTATCGGTCGAATCGGCTGCGTCTTGGCATGTTCGCATCTTGGCGTTCAAACTTCTTTGCCTTGGGCGCAAGAATATCTTGACGGCTCTACTCGGCATCCGATCGCGATCTATATGTCGCTTAATGGTTTGGCGATGTTTCTTGTTTTTTGGTTTTTAAGAAAAAAGATAAAAATTGAAGGCGCTCTTTTCATGCTTTTTGTTCTGTGGTATAGTGGAACTAGGTTTTTTCTGGATTTTTTGCGGTGCGGCGATCTCCAATTATGCGATCCGCGATATTCCGGCTATACGCCATCGCAATATATATCAGGCGGCGTATTTATTTTCGCGTTAATATTTTTAATCGATAAATATAAAAAACATATGGCAGAAAAACAAAATGATAGCGAGGCGAATAAACAAGGCAAGGCAAATGAAAATAAAGATTTGCAAAGTTCCGCGGTCAGCCATGCCGAAGCGGAAGAAGTAATTTTTGAAAGTAAGGATAGCGGCGATGAAGGCGGCGGCGGTTCAAAAAGCGGCGCGGGATGGAGAGATAAATTTAGCGCGGTTTTTAAAAAACCTTGGGCAATGGCGGCAGTGTTTGTTGCCGTTTTGACGGCAGGGGCGGCGGGCGCATCGGTGTATTATAATTCGATGTATTACGGAGAGATGTTTAAAAAATCGCCTTTTTCGTTTCAGGGAAAAACCTGGATTTCTTCCGATGAACCGATTGTCGGACTTAAAATTGTAAACGACAAAAATTGCGTGAAATGCGATGCAACCGATGTTGTCAAAGATATCAAAGGCGGAATTATGCCGACTTTATCGGCGCAAGAAATTGATTTTAGTTCGGCGGAAGGAAAAAAACTCATCGAAACTTTTAAGATTAAGTCTTTGCCCGCCTTGATTTTTGAATCGAGCATTGAAAAAGCGGCGATTTTCGAGAAAGCTAAAAGCGCGCTGGAAAATAAAGATAATTTATATTATCTTAGTTCCGCGGCAAGCGGCATACCGCCGGGAAAATTTTTAGAGCTACCGAAAATTTCAGCGGAAGATCGATCCAGCGGTTCGGAGTCCGCGCCGGTGACTATCATAGAATTCAGCGATTTTATGTGTCCGTATTGCAAGCAAGAAAACGATATTGTAAAACAGGTTTTGGCGGCTTATCCGGATAAGGCGCGGCTGGTTTTTAAGCACTTGCCTTTGCCGATTCATCCGGAAGCGCAATTCGCGGCGGAAGCGGCGGAATGCGCCGGGGATCAAGGAAAATTTTTCGAAATGGCGGACACTCTTTTTGCCAATCAAGATAAGCTAGACGCGGCTTCCATTACAAAATATGCCAGAGATCTAAAATTAGACGGTAAAAAGTTTAAAGAATGTACGGATAGCGGAAAATTCAAAGATAAAATCGCAAATGATTCTCAGATTGCCGCTGAATTTGGAATTGGCGGCACGCCGGCGTTTTTTGTCGGAGATGAATTTTTAGGCGGAGTCGCGTCTTTTGAACAGTTTAAAGAAATTATTGACGCGAAGCTGGCGAAATAAAAAGACATTTTTAAAACTCCATAAGTATAATCTTATGGAGTTTTGTGCTATAATTTAGGCAAAGAGGTTAAAATGATTTAAGGTTGATTTCGGGGGTAGGATTAAAAAAAGGGAGATTTAAGAGGATGGAGGGTGTTTTAGGAAGGAAAATAATTTAAAAACAGGAAGGGGTTTAAAAAATAGCGGTTAGTAAATTAATAAAATAAAGATATGAACAATTTTATCACCAATAGCGGAGCAAGTGACTTAAAAAAACGATTAGTCGAGCTTATGGCTAAAAGCGAGGAGCTGAAATTTCTGGTCGGATTTTTCTATTTTTCGGGAATAAGAGAACTTTACGAAGGATTAAAAGCAAATCCGAATACAATAATTAAAATTCTGGTCGGCTTGGATATTGATTATCATAATTTCAAACTGATTGAATTTTCGGAAGATGAAAAATTGTCAGGCGAAGAAAAGATTAATAAATTTCTTGAGTCGGTTAGAAAATCTCTGACTAATGAAAATTTTGACAAAAAGGAGTTTTACGAACAAATAGGATTTTTTATAGAGCTTATTCAAAAAAATAAACTTATAATCAAAAAAACATCCAAACCCAATCACGCTAAATTATATTTATTTAAACTGCAAGAAGTCGGGCGAAAAGAATTATTTATAACAGGAAGCAGTAATCTAACGCGAGCCGGACTTTCTACGCAGAATGAATTTAATGTTGAAATCAGCGATTACGGATTTAAAGATGCGGAAGAATATTTTGATGAGCTTTGGGATGAAGCGGTAAAAATTACCGAATTCGACGATACTAAAAAGAAACTAATTGATGTTATTGAAAAAGAAACCCTTATAAAGGATATTACGCCTTTTGAAGCATTTTGCCTTGTTTTGAAAACCTATTTAGACTCATTCGAGCAGAAAGAAATTGGCGAATCTCTTATAAAAACGTTGGAAGAAAATGGATATAAAACATATCAATACCAGCTTGATGCCGTAAGACAAGCGCTTTCTGTTATTGAGAATAATAACGGCGTGATTATTGCTGATGTAGTCGGACTTGGAAAAACCATAATCGCGTGCGCCATTGCCAAACAGCTTAAAAAACGCGGTATTGTAATTTGCCCGCCCGGCATAGTTGGAGATAGAAATAAAAATTCCGGTTGGAAAAAATACGCGGAAGAATTCGGTATGTATGATTGGGATGTGCGCTCGCTTGGAGATTTGGAAAATATTGCCGAATTTGTTCAAAAAACAAAAGACATTGAAGTTATTATTATTGATGAAGCGCATAGATTTAGAAATCAAGATACAAAAGATTACGAATATTTGAAAAATATTTGCCGAGACAAAATTGTGATCTTGCTAACTGCTACGCCGTTTAATAATAGGCCGGGCGACATTCTTTCTTTGCTAAAGCTTTTTATTACTCCCAAAAAGTCTTCTATTACTTTGGAAAATAATTTGGTTGCAAGGTTTCAGGCATTTAAAGGAATATTTGATCGACTGGGTTATATAAAAAAGTATTGGAAATCCGCGGAAGAAACCAAAAGGAGGAAGGCATTGGCGTATTATGAGGGGCTGTTTGAAGAGAAGGATATAAAGCTTGAGAAAATAAAGCAAAGATCAAAATATTTGGCAAAACAAATAAGAGATGTGATTGAACCGGTAACGATACGGCGCAATCGTTTAGACTTGCGGAATAATCCTCATTATAAAGATGAAGTAAAAAATCTATCAAAAGTTGCCGACCCGAAAGAATGGTTTTTTGAATTAACCGAAGAGCAGTCTGACTTTTACGACAAAATCATTAGCGTCTATTTTGGCGATCCGGAGGACGGCGGCCGGTTTAAGGGCGCGATTTATCGTCCATTTGAATATGAAGTGGAAAAAGAAAAGATAAATAACGAGAAACTAACTGGAAAAGAAAATTTTCAATTAATTCAACAGCGCAACTTGTATGATTTTATGCGCCGCTTAATGGTCAAGCGATTTGAAAGCTCATTTGGTTCATTCAGGCAAAGCATTAAAAACTTTAAAAAAATTACTGAAACCGCGCGGGAATTTATAAACAAAACCGGTAAATATATTTTGGACAGAAATTTGATGGAAGATATCTATGACAAAGATCCTGAAGAAATTGAAAACTATCTTAATGAATATTCAGAAAAGATTAAAAATGGCGAGTATCCAAAAAACCATAAAATATACACGCTCAAAAACTTTAAATACAAAGACGAATTTACCGCCCATATTGAAGCGGACTTGAAACTTTTTGACAAAATTCTGCAAGACTTGGAAGAATTAGATCTTATCAAAAACGATCCCAAAACAGATTGTTTGCTTAATAATTTAGAGGCGGTTTTAAAAGAGAAGCCAAATAATAAAGAGCCTAAAAGAAAAATAATTGTTTTTTCAGAATATCTTGATACTGTAAAATATCTTGAGCCGATTTTAAAAGAACATTTCGGTAATCGCTTGCTTGTTATAGCCGGCGATTTATCTACGCAAAAAATATTATCTATTGATAGAAATTTTGACGCATCTCACGAGAACCAAGAAAATGAATTTGATGTTTTATTATCTACTGACAAAATTTCCGAAGGATTTAATTTGAATCGCGCCGGGATGGTGGTTAATTATGATATTCCATGGAATCCGGTACGAGTAATTCAGCGTGTCGGCCGTATCAATCGTATCAGCAAAAAGGTTTTTGAAGAGCTTTATATTGTAAATTTCTTTCCTACCGAGAGAGGTTCGGAACTGGTTAAGTCAAGAGAAATTGCTTCAAATAAAATGTTTCTTATTCACAATACCTTGGGCGAGGATGCCAAGATTTTTGATATTGACGAAGAGCCAACGCCGGCCGGACTCTATGGAAAGGTTCAGCAAAATCCGGATAAGCTGGAAGAAGAAAGCTTTTACACCAAAATGTTGGCTGTTTATGAAAAGATTAAAAAAGAAAAGCCGGAGCTTATTGAGGCGCTAAAAAAATATCCGCCAAGGATTAAGGTCGCGAAAAAATATAGCGAAAACGAACTTTTAGTTTTCCTAAAAAAAGGCCGGTTGTATGTTCATAGCGTCAAATATGGCGAGGACGGGAAAGACCAAATTTCTCCTACCACCCTTGAGGATGTATTCAATAACATCATTTGCAAGGAAGAAGTAAAACCATTGAAATTTTCCGATCGCGCTTGGGATGCGTACGAAAATGTTAAAAATTTCAAAGAATATCGCGTAAGTTCGATTAGCGAACAGAGCTTGGAACAAAAGGCGATTATCAACCTTAAATTTTTGATAAATACTGTTCAGCGCGAAGAAATAATGTATCATAAAGACTTTTTGCGGATAGCGCTTGAAGATGTTATTGACTATGGCACGCTTTCGGATTACACCTTGCGGCGGATTGCCAATTTGGAAAGTGGCGACGACAAGAAGATTAAGGCAACTATCAAGGAAATTGAGGCGATTAAAAAAGAGCTGGGAGGCGCGGATTACTTGCAAAAAGAAAAAGACCGCCAGAAAGATTTGTCCAAAGAAATTATTATCGCGATTGAAAATCAAAAATTATGAGCAAAGAAATTTTACAAAACATCATAACTAATTTTGATCTTCAAAGATTGAAGCGTTTTTTTTCTGAAAAAAACGGCAAATTTCGTCCAAGCGAGGAAAATTTTGGTTTTTATAATACCGATAATTTTTCTGATGGTTTGAAATTAGGCGAGCTTGCTTTGGATGACGGCGCGCTGCTCGTTTGCGCTTTTAAAGCGAAGCAAGAGCTGTCCGAACGCTCCGGCAAAAAAGCGCAGTATGAACTGGGAAAGAAAATTCTCAAGGAAACTCAATCTGACGCCGGAATTTTTATTTATTACAATCAAGCGGGCAATTTCCGCTTTTCTTTGATCTACGCGAATTATCTTGGCAAGAAAAGAGACTGGAGCGCGTTTCGCCGATTTACATATTTTGTAAGCCCTGATTTAACTAATAAAACATTTTTGCGTCAAATTGGCGATGGCGATTTTTCATCGCTGGAAAAAGTTAAGGAAGCGTTTTCGGTAGAAAAGGTGACGAAGGAGTTTTATGAAGATATTGCTAATTGGTATTTTTGGGCGGTGCAAAGCGTTAAGTTTCCAAATGATAATGAAGAGGAAAACAGCAAAAATATTTCCGTTATTCGTTTAATTACTCGGCTTATTTTTATTTGGTTTATGCGAGAAAGGGGGCTTGTGCCGAAAGATTTATTTGACAGTAAAAAAACAGTTGAACGGTTAAAAGATTTATCTTCCAATGAATCGACATATTACAAAGCAATCTTGCAAAATTTATTTTTTGCCACATTAAGCACGAAAAAAGAAGAGCGGGAATTTAGAAGCGAAGTTAGGGGACACAAAGGAATAAACCCGGATCGAGGAAATGACAGTGTTTTCAGATATCGCAAGTATTTTAAAGACGCGGAAAAATTACAAGAATATTTTGGAAATATACCATTTCTTAACGGCGGTTTGTTTGAATGTTTGGATGATAGAAAAAACGGTTATTATGCAGATGGATTTACGGAAAGCAAAAAAGATAATCAACCGACTGTTCCCAACTTTTTATTTTTCAGTTCAGAACAAAAAGCGGATCTCAATGCCGCTTATGGCACAAAAAATAAAAAATATAAAGTAAGGGGGCTTTTGGATATTCTATCTTCGTTTAATTTTACGATTGACGAAAACTCTCCAGATGACGCTGATGTCGCTCTTGATCCCGAGCTTTTAGGGAGAGTTTTTGAAAATCTCTTGGCGAGTTTTAATCCCGAAACTTCCACCACAGCCCGCAAAGCCACCGGCAGTTATTATACGCCAAGGGAAATCGTGAATTATATGGTTATTGAATCACTGAAAGCGTATTTCAAAACCCATCTTGAAAAGATTGAAAACATAGACGAAAAATTGAAAAATTTATTTGCAAGCGGAAGCGATGAAAATCCTTTTGACGAAACGCAGTCAAAAAAAATCGTGGAATTGATTGAAAGCGTAAAAATTGTCGATCCGGCTGTCGGTTCCGGCGCGTTTCCTATGGGAGCGCTCAATAAACTGGTTTTTATTTTAGGTAAAATTGACAAAGGCAATGAATTTTGGAAACAAGCCCAATTAAAAGCGGCGGATACGATACCCGATCATAATCTAAAAGCTAAAACAAAAAAAGAGATTGAAAAATATTTTCAGACCAAAAAGCCGGATTATTGGAGAAAATTATATTTAATCCAAAAATGCATTTATGGCGTGGATATTCAACAAATTGCGGTAGAAATCGCCAAATTGCGTTTTTTTATTTCGCTTTTAGTGGATGAAGACAAAGACGATATTCAGCCATTGCCAAATCTTGATTTTAAGATTATGCAAGGAAATAGTTTGCTGGAAGAATACGAGGGCGTAAAACTTTTTGACGAGAAACTCATTGCCGGCAGCGATTTTGATAAAAAGAAATTAATTGAATCAATAAAACAAAAGCAATTAGATTTGCAAAAGGAGTATTTGGATCTTCACGCAAGAAACAAGCTTTCAAAAATCAAGCAGACAGAATTAGACGAAGAGTTAAAAAAACTTGATAAGCAATTAAAAAGTTTTAGCAAACAGGATAATAAAACTGAAGCTGTCGCAAGTCTTTTTGACGCGCAAAATGAGGCAAAACAGAAGAGAGAAACATTGAAAAGATTGCACAAGGAATTTTTTGAAACCAATGAAAAAAGAGAGAAAGAAAGAATAAAAAAACAGATTGAAAAAATGGAATGGGATTTGATTGAAGCCACGCTTAAAGAACAGGGCAAAATATCGGAACTTAAAAAATTAGAGCAATTCAAAAAATCAAAAACCAAGCCGTTTTTTCTTTGGAAACTTAATTTCGCGGATGTTTTTGAAGATGGCGGGTTTGATATTGTGATTGCTAATCCGCCGTATTTGAAAGAGCGAGATAACAAAAATGTTTTTGAAAGAATTAATCATTCAACTTTCGGAGAAAAATATCATCAGGGTAAAATGGATTTTTGGTATTACTTTCTTCATAAAGCGATTGATATTGTCAAAAGCGATGGAGTGATTTCTTATATTACATCAAGATATTGGTTAAATAGCAGTGGCGCAAAAAAACTTATACAAAGAGTAAATACAGAGCTCTCCTTTGTTAATCTCGTTGATATTGGAAAATTAAAAATATTTAATGCGGTTGCTGGTCAGCATATGGTTGCAATTTATAGAAAAGCAAAAATAAATGATTTGTTTGTTTATAAAAAGCTGGAAAACGATATTTCGGATATTAACGAGAATAAAAATACGGATAATTTAACAATTAAACAGCTATCAAACGAACATGTTTTTACAAAATCAAACGAAATAATATTTGACTCAAGCCATCAAGACTTAGATTGCGTAATTCCGTTGGGTAAAATCATAGATGTATCGCAAGGGGTTGTTGAGGCTACAGATAAAATTAGCAATAAACAGATTAAAAAAACAAAAAACATACCTAATATTTATGCTGGAGATGGTGTTTTTGTGATAAATAAATCAGAATTAGAAAAAATAAAACTTAATACCAATGAGAAGTTGGTAATTAAAAGATATTTAGATCCTAATGATGTATTTAAATATAGATTGGATTGGAAAGATAAATATTTAATTTATTCAGATAGTTTAATAAAAAATAAAATTCAATCAGATAATAGCTTCTCTAATCTTAAAAATCATTTAGATAAGTATAAGAAATTTATAACTTCATCAAATAAACCGTATGGATTACATAGACCTCGTGATATAAGGTATTTTACAAACCCAAAAATTATTTTTAAAGGGATGTTTACCGACAATCAATTTACATACGATGATGAGGATTATTTTGTAGGTTTTTCTTTTTCCTTGCTTATTCAAAGAGACATTAATTACAATTTAAAATATATACTCGCAGTGTTAAATTCAAAATTCGCATTAGATTGGTTTTATAAAAATGGGAAAAAGAGGGGTGTTGGGGTTGATATCGGAGTAGAAAAATTAAGGACATTCCCAATCAAAATAGCTTCAGAATCAGTACAAAAACCATTTATCAATCTCGTTGATCAAATCCTGAAAAAGAAAAAAGACAATCCGGAGGCGGACACTTCTGATTTAGAGAAAGAGATTGATCGGATGGTTTATGAGTTGTATAATTTAATGGAAGGGGAGATTAAAATCGTTGAAGACAATTAAAAATCCCGTTAGCTATTGACGGGATTAAAATTATCTGATATTATGTAAACGGTTATATCAATATCATAAAAATATATGAATAAAGAACTAACACAAAAACAATCAAAAGTTTTATCTGCGATTAAGGAATTTGTTAATAATAAAGGCTTTTCGCCTACTTTTGAAGAATTAAGAGAGTTGCTTGCAAAAAAAGGAATGAAATTGAAAAGTAACAACAGTTTAGTTCAATATATTGGCGCATTAGAAGGAAAAGGGTTTGTGCAAAATTTCAAGAAGTTGAGAGGCATAAGACTATTAAGCGAATCGGTTAAAAATTTTATTGCCGTGCCATTACTAGGCAATGCGAATTGCGGCGAGGCTTTAAGTTTCGCCGATGATCATATTGAAGATTTCGTTAATGTATCCAAGAGGCATATTAAAGAAAATCAGAACCATTATTTTTTTGTTAAAGCAGTAGGTGATAGCATGAATAAATCAAAAATAAATAATGGTGATTTGGTGTTAGTAAAAAAGATGGAAAGAGAGCCACAACTAAATAATATCGTTGTAGTAGTTATAAATGGATTAGGAGCAATTAAAAAATTCCAAAAAATTGACGGAATGCCAGTCTTATTGCCCAATTCCACAAACACAAAACATCAACCAACAATTTTACATCCTGAAGATCAAATCAATATTTGTGGCGAGGTTGAAAGGGTGTTTAATTTTTCAGCTATGGAAAAGTAAGTCGGATTTTCCTAAGGCAAAATTAATAACTAAGCCGAAAGGTAATAAAGGAATTGAAAGTATGTATAATTGGTATAGATTTCCAGAAGATATAAGCAAAGCGCCAACTTTTGAGGGAGTTTATTTGTTATCAGAAACTGCTTCAGAAAATGGAATTGTTTATGTTGGTAGAGCCGATGATCTTAATCAAAGATTATCGCAACATCCAGATCCAGAAAATCCCTGTCTCCAAAAAAAGGATATAAGCTACTTCGCTTACGAGGTAACTAATAATTCTGAAAATAGAGAACAGGAATTGATTGATAAGTACGATCCAGTTTGTAATCATACAAACTAAAAAAAGAACGGCATGAGCGGGCGATAAAATCTATCTCCGCTCAGCCGTCCTTCCTGATAATTTAATTATATCATAACATAAGGTTTATGGAAATAATCAACTTCATTTTAAGTGTTGTTCAAATAATCATATCAATTATTACTTGGCCAATTAAAAAATTAAAAACAATTATGGAAATTAAAAATGTCAAAATTAAACAAACTGGAAACCAGTTGGAAAACACAGAAGGAATGGATGTTAATTTAGGTAATGGAGAGAAGTTCAAAATAAAAAATATTGATATACGGCAGCAGGCAAAAATTATGAAAAACACTACTGGCATGAGAATTGATGCGTCTGGCAAACAAGAAGCAGAACTGGAAAACATAGGTATTAAAACTCCCTTAGGAAGTGTTGCTATTTCAAAAGGAGCTACAATTAACAAACAACGGTAAATATTTTTTCTCCCGCCGTCTCCATAGCGGCGGATCCCCGCGGAGCCCTGATGCGAGCCGTTGTTATTTCCCGCGTTTTACTGATTTTCAAGCATCTTGCATTCAGGCTCCACAGCCCTAACGGGACTATGGAGCCAACAGATAAAAACAGCAAAAACCATTTATCAATCTCGTTGATCAAACTCTAAAAAACAAAAAACAAATCTAAATGCGAACACGTTAGAAAATAATTATACTGCCTAACCGCCGACGAAATCAAAATCGCGGGAAATTCCAACAAAAAATGATAATTCCACACCCGTAGGGAACGAAAATTTTCGTTCCCTACACGAAACATGAAATTGTTGTAAAAATAAATAATAAAATAATAACTGAATATGAAAAATCATAATCTCAAAAAAATATTATCTGCCGGAAAACAGCTTCTTGAATTTTTTAACAGAAACGGATATGTTCGCCGTCCCGATTTGAAAATTAGAAAAAAAATCGGTTGTGATCGGTATAAAAAAGGTTGGGAAGTTCGTTTGACTGCCAAAACAGATAAAGAGCTTGATCTAATCAGGAATCTGCTTGACGAGGTTGGATTAAAAAAAGGAAAACCGTTTAAAAAAGAAAAATTCAACATTCAGCCGATATATGGCAAACAAGCCGTTGAATGGTTTACAAATTATACGGACTAACCGCCGATGAAATCAAAATCGCGGAAAATTCGGGGAAAAAATAACTTTCCGTTATCTGACTTTTTCCGTTTCGCCGCATTTTTTATCAAAGAATTGCGATGAAATAATAAAAAAAGGAAGAGTAAAATACTCTTCATGGAAGGCGAATCGTAACTTGACGGGGAGAATCCGCTTTTAACGATTCTGTAATATTAAATATTACTTTAATCTTAAATTCTTTTGTCTCAATTCCTTCTTCTTTTAAATGGGTTTTAATCCAATCGCCAACGATTTTATCGCTGACTTCAGACGGAAGGGCGGAAATGTAGACCCATACTTTAATATTGTTGTCTTGGATCTGAAACAATTCCAGATCAGTATGGAAAGACGAATCAATCTCCTTAATTTTTTGTCTTACATATTCTTCCAGTTTTTTCTCTGTCCATTTTCGGACATCAAAATCTCCTTTTATTTTTATTAAATGGGTAGCAATCACCATTTTTTCATCTCCTATTTTAATCTTAACTCAAATTTTAATTATGTCAAATTTTCACTTTTCCACACTAAACAAAATCAACTCCTAAAAAACTAAAAAGACAATCCAAACGCGGATACGGGAGAGTATAGGAGAGGGATATTAACCCCGCGCTGTAATAAATTAACTACGGGGCAGGTGAGCTGGTTTATAAACTTTACAACTTAACAGAAGAATAAATTAGGCCTTCGGCACTTCTGTCATTGCTCGCCCTGTTAGATAGTAATATATTTCACTTGTGCATATTTGATATAAATTATCTAACAGGGCGAGGAGTCCCGAGTACTCGGGACGACCGAAGCAATCTATAAATAGTTCAAAGTTCAAAATGCAAAATTCAAAGTCGCGCCCTGTTAAATAGTTGCGAGGCAAATTTAACAGGGTAAAGCTAAAAGTTTAAAGTTGCAGAATCCTTACAAACTTTTAATTTTAATTTTAAATTCGACTTTTAACTTTTCACTTTGAACTTTTAACTTAAGAACGAGATTGCTTCGCCCTGAGTACAGGACTCGCAATGACAAATAATAGCAATGTTGAAATTCCTTAACGATAAATTAAAATCGCGGGAAGTTCGGGGAAAAAATAAAAATTAAAATATAAAATTATGTTCTATGGTTTAAAGTTATTTCTCAAAAAAATAATTCCGCGGGAGTTTATTTTATGGACTCATAAACTGCGAGGAATGGCGGCGGCGTATTGGTTTGGATTTCCGGCGCGGAAACTCCGTGTTATTGGCGTGGCCGGCACTAAAGGAAAAACTACCACTGTTAATTTGATCACCCGCGTTTTAGAAAGAGCCGGGCATAAGGCGGCGATGTTTTCGACCGCCAATATGAGATTAGCCGGCGAAGAATCTCCGAATACGGAAAAATTGACGACCCCGTCGCCGTTTTTTTTGCAAAAATTCTTGCGTGAGGCGGTAAAAAAGAATTGTGATTACGCGGTAATTGAGGTTTCTTCCCATGCGCTTGTTCAGTATCGCCTTTGGGGAATAGATTTTGCCAAAGCGGTTATTACCAATCTGATGCCGGATCATTTAGATTATCATAAAGACGCGGCGGAATATCGGGATATTCACTTGAGGATGATTGGATATAAAACCGATGCGGTGATAGTGAATGGAGACGAAGCTGAAAGTCAAAAGTTGAAAGTTAAAAGTCAAAAATGCAATTCAAAAGTAAAAATTATGAATTTTGGGTTAAGGGAGGGCGATGATTTGCGGGGGTATGATATTCAATTAAATAGCAATTGCGTGGGGTTTAAAGCCGAATATAAAAATAATTATTTGGGAGATTTTATTTTGAATATTCCCGGCAAGTTTAATGTTTACAATAGCTTGGCGGCTGTTTCGCTTGGAGTTTCCGAAGGCATAGAACCCGATAAAATAAGAAAAGCTTTAATTTGCGTGAGAGGAGTGCCGGGAAGATTGGAAAATATAAAAGTATCCGACGCGCAGGATTTTACGGTAATTGTGGATTATGCCCATTCGCCGGATTCTCTGAAAAATGTTTATGAAGCGATTAAGCCGTATGTGAAAAATCGCTTGATCGCGGTTTTGGGCGGAACAGGCGACAGGGACAAGACTTATCGCTCTCGCGCCGGCGCTTTGGCCGATCAATTTGCCGATATTGTGATTGCGACCAATGAAGATCCATACTCTGAAGATCCGGAGGCAATTATGGATCAAGTATTGAGCGGGATAAAAAATAAAAAAATGGGTAAAAATTTGTTCAGGATTTTGGATCGGAAAGAAGCGATTGCAAAGGCGGTTGGTTTGGCCCAAAAAGGCGATACGATTTTAATTACCGGCAAAGGATCGGAGCAATTTATGATTTGGGGAGAAAAGAAAATTCCATGGGATGACAGGGAGGCGGCGAGAGAAGCGCTGAAAGAAAAATTTAAAATATAATCATGCATTATCTTTATATTTTAAAATGCGCCGATGGCGCAAGGAGTTTATTGACAAAATATTGCTTTTAGTTTATAGTATGCATATTGAATAAGATGCAGAAAAATAGTCGAGTTTCTCTTTATAGACAATATTATTAAAATAACAAAAAAACGATCATATGAACGGAATTATTAAAACTCTTACGGACAAAGGATATGGATTTATTTCTCGCGAAGGCGAAACAAAAGATCTATTTTTCCACTCCAAGAATTTGAATGGCGTCACATTTGCCGAATTAAAAGTCGGCGATGCAGTCGCGTTTGAAGTCGAAGAGGGCCAAAAAGGCCTTGCTGCCGTAAATGTATCACGCGCATAAATCGCGTAAACAAAAATCGCCCCCGTGAGGGGGCGATTTTTGTTTGTTTTACGGCGGTTAATTGGATTTTGCCTTGTTGCCGAAATGCCCCAAGCGCTTATTCTTCTTTACGGTTGCGTGTTTAGACTCGACGGCTATTCGAGGCGGAAGCGGGTAAGTTCTTAATAACGCGATTTGTTGCCATTTTAAGTAATCCACCAAATTTTTTAAAGGGGGGTTGATTTTTTTACATTTATAGTTTATAATAGAGCTTTCTAGGCGTCGATGAATTTTAAAGGAATTTTAAAGCGAAAAACGCAATATGTTGAATATTTCTTTTCTTCCGGAACATATTATTACGGTTGGATCATTTGCGATTACTAATTCATTGCTTATTTCTTGGATAGCAATGGCAATATTAATAGTATTCGCTTATTTTGCGACCAGAAAAATGAGGACGGTGCCGAGCGGACTTCAGAATTTCGCGGAAGTGATAATCGAAGGATTGTATAATTTAGTCGAAAGCGTCACTGGCAACGATAAGCAGACAAAGAAATTTTTCCCGGTTGTCGCGACTATTTTTCTTCTTGTGCTTCTTTGCAACTGGCTTGGTTTGATTCCCGGAGTAGGGAGCATCGGTTTATGGGAAGAGGGGCATGGAGAAAAAACACTTGTGCCCTTGTTTCGTTCTACCAGCGCTGATTTGAATTTTACGCTGGCGCTTGCGATTATGTCAGTAGGGGCGGCGCAAATTTTTGGAATTGCCGCTTTGGGAGTTTATAAATATGGAAAAAAATTCATCAATTTGAAAAATCCAATTTTGTTTTTTGTGGGAATTTTGGAGCTAATAGGAGAAACTGCTAAAATGGTTTCTTTTTCTTTTCGTTTGTTTGGAAATATTTTTGCGGGAGAAGTTTTGCTTTTGGTAATTTCATTTCTTGCGCCGTATATAGTGCCGCTGCCTTTTTATTTTTTGGAAGTGATAGTCGGGGTGATTCAGGCGTTTATTTTCGCGATGCTTACTTTGGTATTTTTGAAAATGGCGGTAACTCCGCATGGAGAACACTAAGAATTAGTGAGTAGTGAGTAGTGAGTAGTGAGTAGTGAGTAGTGAGTAGTGAGTAGTAAAAAATAGTTAAATAAACAATAATTAAAAAGAATGACGAATCAAGAATTAAGAATCAAGAATTAAATAAATTCGCCGGCTGGCGAATCATAATTCATAATTCATAATTCATAATTCAGAGTTCAGAACTATGGAAACAGAATCAGCAAAATTATTAGCCGCCGCGATCGCTATCGGCGTTGGCGCGCTTGCCCCCGCGATTGGAATTGGTATGATTGGCTCCAAAGCGGTTGAAGCAATCGGCAGGAATCCTGAAGCGGCCGGCAAAGTGCAGACTATGGCAATTTTGGCAATTGCATTCGCCGAGGCGGTAGCTATTTACGCTTTGGTCGTTGCGTTGATTATAAAATTCGCCTAGTTACTTCTTGTTAATTTTTAATTTTGAATTCTAAATTTCGAATGAATGAACTAATGACTTAATTTTAAAACATTAAATTATTCAAAATTCAATAAAAATTCAAAATTAGAAATTCAAAATTTTACTTCATTGTTTTATGATTTTAAGTCCGGTTTTTATAAGCTTTAGACTTAAGAGTTTATTGTCCGATATTATAAAATATAACTATGACCGATCTATTTACAAAATTAGGCATTGATTGGAAGCTTTTGGCGGCACAGCTTGTTAATTTTACCATTCTTATCGTAATCTTGTACAAGCTTCTTTACAAGCCTATGCTGGATATGTTTCAGAAAAGGAAAAATACTATCTCGCGAAGCTTAAAAGAAGCCAAGAAAATAGAGGAAGATTTTAAAAACCTCAAGCGGGTTAAAGATTTAGAAATGCGCGATGCGCGCGTTCAGTCAAAAGATTTAGTGAATAAAGCGACAGCGGCGGCTGAGGATCAAAAAAATAGAATTTTAGCCGAGACAAAAACCGCCAGTGATAAATTAGCGGGCGAAGCCAAGGGTATTATTCGTCTTCAGAAAGAGCAGATGCTGAAAGATCTTGAAAAAGAAACTGGAAGTTTGGCCGCGCTGATGGTGGAGAAATTTTTCAAAAAAACTCTTTCTAAAGATGAGCAGGAAAAAATTGCAAGAGACATAGTGGAGGCAATGTAGTTTTTAGAGGGTAGAAAGTAGAGGGTAGAAAGCAGAAGGTAGAATGCGGTTAATTAACTACTCTCCACTTTCCACTTTCCACTTTCCACATTCAAACTATGAAAATAACACCGGTAAAATACGCCAAGTCTCTTTTGGAAGCGCTGGATGGCGCGTCAAAAGAAACGCGGGAAATTTATCTTGATAATTTTTTAAAAATTGTCGAGAAAAATAACGATGGAAAAAATTTGCCTGATATTTTTAAAGAGATTAAAAGAATGGAGCGTGAAAAAAGCGGCATTAAGGATGTTACGATTACCGCGGCGGTAGCGCTTTCGGACGGAACAGTTGCGGAAATTTCAAAAAAACTGGAAAAAATATTTTCTTCGAAAATAGAAATTCGCTCCGAAGTTAATCCGTCTATTGGCGGGGGGATTGTAATCGAGAGCGGAGAAGAAATTTTTGATAAAAGCTTGCGAAGCTTTATAAATAAGTTTAAACGCAGCTTAAGCGATTAAACGCTTGGTTTAATAATTTCGCCCGCTAAACAAACCTTGACAATAAATTTTTCTATGATATTATTGTATTACAATGTATTACAATAATAAATTAACTGATACAAAACTATGCGTGAAGTAATCAATATTTCTCTTCCGTCTCCGACGGTTAAAACTATCAAAAAAGCGGTAAAAGACGGCAATTATATCAGTACCAGTGAGTTTTTTCGCGATTTGTTGCGTAGTTGGCAGGAGAGTCAATTACTGATCGAATTAGATAAAAGCCGCGAAGAAATCAAAGCGGGAAAAGGTAAAATTTTAAAATCTTTGAAAGCTTTAAAATGATCAGTATTTTATGAAAATTATTTACAGCTTAAAATTCGCTCGCGAGTATAAAAAATTGCCTAAAAAAGTAAAAGATGCGGCTGAACAACAGGAAATTATATTCCGAAAAAATCCTTTTGATTTAAAGCTTAAAACCCATAAACTCAACGGCAGATTAAGCGGATTTTTATCTTTTTCCATTGGCTATAAATATCGATTAATTTTCGAATTTTCCAAAGATGGCAAAACTGTATATTTTCATTCTGTCGGTGATCATGATATTTATCAGCAGTAAATTTATTTTTTCAATTGTTCCGAATTTGGCTACAGTTGAAAAATAAAAAAGCGGCTAATCGCGGCGGCGCAGTGGCGGGAAAAGCGAGGAAGAATACGGAAAAAGAATTGGGGCGAAGCGTGATTTCCAAAGAGAATTATCTGCCTCGCAAGTCGACGAGTTTACTGGTAAAAAAAACCTGTGAAGAAATTGAAATAAAGGAATATAAAATTATCTGATTATCGATTAAATTTTAAAAATATGGAATTTAGAAATCACGATATTCCGGATGAAATGAAATTTGGTAATACATCTACGGAAATACTACCTGAACAAAAACAGAATGAATTACAGAACGAAGCTAGTAGTAGTGAGGAATTAGAGAAGTACGAAAAATGGACAAAAGAGTTAAAGCACAGTCATTCAAAAACCGTAAATAAACTGACTAAAATAGTCAAGGATGCGGGATTTAAAAAATTATTCATTAAGCCTTTTTTTAATTCAGGGGATATAGAAGTTGATCCTGACATTGACAGAGAAGCTATTTTATTTCCAGAAGATGGTTTGGAAAATCATGAATTACTTGAATTAATTGATTGTAAATTTGCCCAAAAAGGATTTAGATTGGTTGCATTGCACGAGAAACAACACTTAAAATGTCCGGCTGATAAATTTATTGATGATTATAAAAAAACAGCAATCGAATCTCAAACTAATCTTCAAAGTATTAATAAAAATAATAAAGAGTTTAAAGATTTAGTTGATGCTATTGCTACGGATTCGGTATATGTAGATGTTATTTATAGCGGAGTGGAAGCCTTAGAATATAAAGGCGGGGACGAGCAATATGTTTTTTATGAAGATAATTATAATTTTTTGAAACTTGACATTATAGATAAAATAGTTGAAAGAGAAAACGAAATTAGAAAAGAATTGTTGGAAAAATATAATAAAATAAAAGGTAATTTAGAAAACGAATGACCGAAATTTTAAAAGGAATACATTGCCATTATAAAGGTTAAATTACTTGAAAAATAAACTAAAAGGCGCTAAAATAATATATAAATAAAATAAATAAGATAGTAGAAGGTAGATAGTAGAAGGTAGATATTTAATTTACCACTCTCCACCCTCCACTTTCTATATTCAATTATGAATAGCGATTATATAATCGAAAGTTTAAAGGAAAAAATTAAAGGGATAAAAGAAGAAACTAATTTCGAAAATGTCGGCCGGGTTTTGAAAGTCCGGGACGGCGTATGCCATATAAAAGGGTTGAGCAAGGTAATGTATGGGGAAATGGTTGAATTCATTAGCAAGGATAATAAATCGACTTTTGGCTTGGCCAGCAATCTTGAAGAGGATTTGGTCGGAGCGATTGTTTTAGGCTCGGCGGTTAATGTCCGCGAAGGCGATTTGGTAAAATCTACCGGAAGAATTCTGGAAGTGCCGGTCGGCGAGGAGATGCTTGGCAGAGTGGTTGATACTTTGGGAAATCCGATTGATGGAAAAGGCCCGATAAGAGCAAAAAATACCAGTCCCATAGAGCGAGAAGCGCCATCGATTATTGACAGAGAGTCGGTTAATTATCCTTTGCAAACCGGCATCAAAGCGATTGACGCGATGATTCCGATCGGGCGCGGGCAGAGAGAATTAATAATCGGCGACAGGCAGATTGGAAAAACAGCGATTGTTGTCGATACCATACTTAATCAGGTTAACGAGAAAGAAAGGCCGGTTTATTGCATTTATGTCGCAATCGGCCAAAAAAACGCCAAAGTGGCAAAAATCGTTGACGAACTAACCAAGCGAGGAGCAATGGCTTATACCACGGTTGTGGTGGCTTCCGCCAGCGATTCAGCCAGTCTTTTGTATTTGGCTCCTTTTGCAGGATGCGCTATGGGAGAATATTTCAGGGATAAAGGCAAGGACGCTTTGGTGATTTACGATGATTTGTCAAAACATTCTTGGGCGTATCGCGAAGTATCGCTGTTGCTTCGAAGGCCGCCGGGACGGGAAGCATATCCCGGAGATGTATTTTATTTGCATTCCAGATTGCTTGAACGCGCCGCAAAGCTTTGCGCCGATAAAGGCGGAGGATCGTTGACCGCTTTGCCGATCATTGAAACTCAGGCCGGAGATGTGACCGCTTATATTCCCACCAATGTCATTTCGATTACTGATGGCCAAATTTTCTTGGAAAGCGATTTATTTTTCGCCGGAATGAAGCCGGCAATGAATGTGGGCATATCAGTTTCTCGCGTCGGTTCGGCGGCTCAGACAAAAGCGATGAAAAAAGTATCAGGAAGGTTGAAATTGGATTTGGCGCAATTTCGGGAATTGGCCGCGTTCATGCAATTCGGTTCTGATCTGGATGAAGCGACTAAAAAACGAATTGAATTGGGCAAGCGCCTCACCGAGCTTTTGAAACAAGACCAGTTTGAGCCATTGCCTTTTGAGAAGCAAGTAGTTTCGCTTTATGCCGGCGTTAATGGATATTTGGAAGATATCGAGTTGGATAAAATTTCTAAATTTGAAAAATATTTATACAAAGAGTTGGATGCCAGAAATATTGAATTATTGAAAAAAATCCGCCAAACAAGGGAAGTGACACCCGAGATCGAAAAAAGCATTAAAAAAGCGATTTTGGAAGCAAAAGAAAATTTTAAGATATAGAAAGTAGACAGTAGAAAGTAGAAAGTGGTTAAGAAAATTAAATTTCCACTCTCTACTCTCCACCTTCCACATTCCAAATCATGAATAATTCCAAGGAAATAAAATTCAGAATTAAATCCGTAAGCAGTATTTATAAGGTTACCAAGGCAATGGGCGCGATTGCGGCTTCCCGGATGAAGAAAGCGCAAGAGCAAACATTGCGCGCAAGGCCGTATATTTTGCGCGCTTTGGAAGTGCTGGCGCTTTTAAAACGTTATGGTTTCAGTCTGGAAGAATCTCCTTTAGTGACCGAGAAAAAATCCAAGAAAGTTCTGGTAGTGATAATTACTCCCGATCGAGGTTTGTGCGGCGGTTTGATTTCAAATTTGACAAAAGTCACTTTGGATTTTAAGGCGGAACAAGAAAAGGAGGGTAAGAAGCTTTCTTATATAGTTGTTGGGAAAAAAGGCGCGTTGTTTCTAAAAAGAATTAATGCTGATATTTTGGCGGTTTTTCCGGATAAATCTTTTTGGAAGCTGATTGACATCGGAGCGCTTCACAAGCTGATAGTTTCTTCATTTTTATCGGGTGAGTTTGAATCGGTGGCGGTTATTTATTCGAATTTTATTTCCCCAATCAAGCAAAAAGCAGTCGCGCGCGCGTTTTTGCCTTTAACTTCCAAAAATCTTGAAAAGCTGATTGAGGCTAAAAAGTTTAATGAAAATTCATTGAATTCAAAAGAATTAATTTATCAGGTAGAGCCGAGCCCAAGTATTATTGCCGAAAGCTTGATACCGCATTTGCTCAAAATGGGTTTGTACTTTTTGTTTCTGGAAACAAAAGCTTCGGAACATTCGGCTAGAATGATAGCGATGGAAAATTCTCGCAAGAATGCCAAGGAGCTTGCGGATGATTTGACTTTGAGCTATAACAAATTAAGGCAGGCGCAGATTACAAGCCAGATCGCGGAAATCGTGGGCGGCGCGGCGGTTATGGAAGAATAATATTTATAACTATTATAACTATTATAATAGTTATAATAGTTATAAAAATTAACAAAAATAAACTTATGAACAATGGTAAAATCATACAAATCACAGGGCCGGTCGTCGATGTTGATTTTTTAGAAAATCTTCCGACGATTAATGATGCTTTGATCGCGCGCGCGAAAGACGGGCGAAAAATTATTTTGGAAGTTCAGGCGCATTTAGGCTCCGGGCGCGTTCGGACCGTTGCTATGGCTTCGACCGATGGATTGGTAAGATGGTCGGAAGTTCTTAACACCGCCGCTCCGATATCGGTTCCGGTTGGGGAAAAAGTTCTAGGAAGACTGTTAAATGTTCTTGGAGAACCAATCGACAATGGCGCGCCAATAAAAGACGCGCCGACTTTGCCTATTCATCGCGATGCTCCTAAATTTTCCGAGCAGTCGACAAAAGTTGAAGTTTTGGAAACAGGCATAAAAGTTATCGACTTGATCGCTCCGTTTGTCAAGGGCGGAAAAGTAGGGCTTTTTGGCGGCGCGGGCGTGGGAAAAACAGTTTTAATCCAGGAGTTAATCCGCAATATTGCTTTTGCTCATAAGGGACTTTCGATTTTTACCGGAGTAGGAGAAAGGTCTCGCGAAGGAAATGATTTGTATCATGAAATGAAAAATGCCAAAGTGCTTGATAAAACCGTTATGGTATTCGGGCAGATGAATGAAGTTCCCGGGGTTCGCCAAAGAGTAGCTTTGAGCGGAATAACTATGGCTGAATATTTCAGAGATCAGAAAAATCTGGATGTGCTTTTGTTTATAGATAATATTTTTAGGTTCACTCAGGCCGGAAGCGAAGTCTCCGCTTTGCTCGGACGGCTTCCAAGCGCGGTTGGCTATCAGCCGACTTTGGCTTCCGAAATGGGGGAATTGCAAGAGCGCATTACATCGCTGAAAAAAGGTTCGGTTACTTCGGTGCAGGCGGTTTATGTTCCCGCGGATGATATGACCGATCCGGCTCCGGCCACTACTTTTTCTCATTTAGATTCTACCATTACTTTATCCAGGAATCTTACGGAACTTGGTATTTATCCGGCCGTTGATCCATTGGGGTCTTCTTCCACTGTTTTAGAGCCGCGCGTGGTTGGCGATAAGCATTATCGAGTGGCCCGCGAAGCGCAAAAGGTTTTGCAGCGCTATAAAGAATTGCAGGATATTATCGCGATTTTGGGCATGGATGAATTATCCGAAGACGACAAGCTCGCCGTGTACCGCGCCAGAAAAATACAAAAATTCTTTTCTCAGCCTTTCTTCGTGGCCGAGGTGTTTACTGGAAGCGCCGGAAAATATGTTTCTTTGGCGGATACGATAAAAGGTTTTGAAGAAATCTTGGAAGGAAGGCATGATAGCAAAGAAGAGAATGCTTTTTATATGAAAGGCGGAATAGAAGAAGTGAAGTAAGAGATATAAAATCCGAAGCACGAAATCCGAAATACGAAACAAATTAAAATTATTAAAATTTTAATGACAAAAACTCTAATTTAATTTGGTTTTGAATTTTAAATATTAGAATTTTGATATTGTTTCGAATTTCGATATTCGTATTTCGAATTTGTTAAATTTATGTCCAAAAAACTCGTGCTGGAGGTTCATACAATTGAAAAAACCATTGTTCATGAAGAAGTTGATTCGGTAACCGTGCCGACTGCCGAGGAAGAGCTGACTGTTTTGTTCGGCCATACGCCTTTGGTGAGCAGTTTGGGCGATGGAACTTTGACGTATCATAATCAGGAAGGCGATCAGTTTTTATTTATTTCCGGGGGGTTTATGGAGATTCAGAATCAGCGAGTGATTATTTTAGCGGATTTGATCCAGCGTCCGGAAGAAATTGATGAAAAAGAAATCGCCAAAGCCAAAAAAGAGGCGGCTGATATTATTTCCGGAGAAAAAGCGATAGAGGGCAGAAACTTGGCTTCGGCAATGGCCGACATGAATATTGCCACCCGGCGCGTTAAATTCTTGGAACGCTATCGGCATCGGAATAAGGTATAAGTATTTTTAATTTCAATGTGTATTGAAAGCAGCTCTGTCTATTCGAGGCTGTTTTTTATAGGCCAAGATCTTGATTGTTAGGCTTGACATTCTGTTCGTTGTTTGCTAATGTTTACGGTAATAAAATCTGGAATATTGATCCAGGTTTTGATTGCTCTTTTACAATTTAAAAGAGAGAAAAACACGGAAAAGTTAAAAGTAAATGAGGTGATTGACAGTGGAAACAAAAGATAGAAAAAAAGGAAAAACAGCTTTTCAGAAAATTGCAGAAAAGTGTCAGTTAAAAGTATTTTCTGATGGAAGCAGGTTATTGTGGCTGGATAAAGTATTCGGTCATGACGTTACAACGCCTTTGGCCTTGGATGATATGCGTCTGCGCGGGTTAAACATTGTGTTCAATCCGAATAGAATCAAAATGATGGTTGACCATGTCAGCCCGGCTAAAGACACGGATACTGCCATACAAGAAAAAATCATGCGGGAGTTTTGTGCGGAGCATGGCATAGAAATTGCCAATGTCGGAAAAGACGACGGCGTTTGTCATGCCTTAATTCCTCAAAAAGGATGGATACGCCCCGGTGGAGTTTATATCATGGGGGACAGCCATACCTGTACGCACGGCGCTTTTGGCGATTTGGCCTTTGGCGTAGGTACTACGGAATTGGAGATAGCCCTTATTACCGGATTAGTGGTATTGCCGCCGCAGAAAGTTATTCGCGTGAATTTTGTCGGCAATTTGCCGGCGAATGTTTTCGCTAAAGATCTAATCTTGGCGCTAATCAAGAAAATCGGCGTTAAGGGCGCGACCAACGCAGTTCTGGAATTTGGCGGTCCGGTAATTGACGGCATGAGTATGGAGGGGCGAATGACCATTGCTAATATGAGCGTGGAATGTGGAGCAACTTCAGGCATGATGAATGTGGATCAGTGCACGATTGATTATCTCTGGCCAGCACTGGTAAGAAGTTATGATAGCAAGAGCCAAGCGCTTCGCGGTTGTCAGTGTTTCAACAGCGACTCTGACGCGGAATACGATCAGATAATCGAAATCAATGTTTCTGACATGGTTCCGGTTACAACGATCAATTTTTCTGTTGGCGATGTTGTGCCTGTGGCGGAAATTGCCGGTAAACAAGTGGATCAGGTATTCATCGGTTCCTGTACCAATGGCAGAATAGAGGATCTAAGAATCGTGGCCAGTATTATCCGCCAATTGGGCGGCAAAGTAGATTCCAATACACGAGTGATCGTAATTCCTGCCACGAAACATATCTATGCCAGAGCGCTTAAGGAAGGATTGATTGAAATATTCTTGGAGGCAGGGTGTGTCGTGTGCAATCCCAACTGCGGAGCGTGTTTGGGCATGAGTTGCGGAGTTGTGGCTCCTGGCGAAGTTTGTCTCTCCACTACTAACCGCAATTTTTCGGGTCGTATGGGCGAAGGCGGAATGGTGCATTTGGCATCTCCGGCTACAGCCGCGATCACTGCCATATACGGAGCGATAACCGAACCGGCGTTTGAGATGTGCCGGCAGGCGCTTGAAGATTGCCGTAATGCCCCGAAAGGCGAAGCGGTTAAGCCGACCGATTGGAAAGAAGCGAACTTTGAAAAGCCGGACTATGAGAAACTTGCGGGAACTATTGAAACCGGTCAAGAACGGAATTTCTCCGGAGCGGTATTTTATTTGCCGCTGGAAAATGTCGATACTGATCGGATCATTCCGGCAAAATATCTGAGCTTAAGCAAGAAGATCGAATTCGGCAAGCATTGCCTGGAAAACGTTTTGGTATCTCCCGAGGAAAGAAACAGATTTAATCAGTCGCGAATACTGGTCGCTGAAGAAAACTTCGGTTCAGGATCTTCCAGGGAACAAGCTGTACACGCGCTTGAACAGGCAGGCATTAGGTGCGTTATTGCTCCGAGTTTTGCGCGCATATTTGAAACCAGTATGTTCGCGAACGGATTGCTTTGCATCACTTTGCCTCAAGAAAAAGTTGATCAGCTTTTCCGAGAAAAACCGATAGCGCTTTCGATCGACTGGGAAAATGGCCGGATAAAATGGGGCAAATGGGGCGACGAGCAAATTGCTTTTTCGCTCTCCGACAACCAAAAAGAAAAAATCAGAAAAGGCGGCAGCCTCGGCATAATGCTCGAGCTTGCTCGAGCATTGCAGGAGGAAGGAAAAATCTGAAAATCTGAAATGAATTTAAGAGGTGAAACGTATGAAAAATATAGAAATTGCTCTTGTCATGGGCGACGGATCAGCTCCGGAGATGATGAGAGTGGCATGTAAAATTGCCAAAATTGCAGCTGTAATAGACGGGATCAATATCCAGTTTATAAAAACCCCTATGGGTTGGGGCGCATATCAAAAATATGGCGACACTTTGCCGAAAAAATCTCTTGAAAAAGCGATGGAAATCGGTATTGTGTTTTTTGGCGCCGTTGGAGATCCTGCATTGGACAATACTATTGGAGTTGAAAAACCGGAAATGAAACCTGAAACAAAAGTGCTGCTTGCTCTGAGAAGCCAAATGGGGCTTTTACTTAACTTCCGCCCCGTGGTTTACTACAAAGAATTGGCGCATCTTGCTCAGGTTAGGCCGGAACGGATCCCCGAACAAGGTATACGCCAGATATGGCTTCGCTTTCTTCTTCAGGATAGTTATTTCGGAAGCGAAGATCTTCGAGAACAAATTCCGCCGGAGGTGCGTGAACGAATCGGCTTATGGCGGAAAAATGTCGTAACGGGCGATCAGCTTATAGTAAGCGATATCGCTTACTATACCAGAAAAGTTGTCGAAAAATATTTCAGGGCGGCTTTCTCCCATGCTAGGCTTATGAAATTGCCCCTTATCGTCATTGATAAGGCCAATATCATGGCAAGGTATGTATTTTGGAGAAAGATAGCGGAAAGGATCGGCAAGAAAGAGTTTCCCGACGTGCCGCTTTCATTCCAGTATGTGGATGCGGCCAATGCTTTGCTTTTCGACCCGGTCAAACTCCAGGGCGTTATTGCCTGCGGCAATGAACATGGCGATATCCTTTCGGATGGCGCTGTTGCCGCCATGGGCAGTATGGGGCTGATGTGCAGTTCCGCCATCAATCCGGATAATGGAAAAGCTATGTTTGAAGCCGGTTCAGGAACTGCTCCGACACTGGCAGGCAAAAATATTGCCAATCCTCTCGGCAGGATTCTTACAGCCGCAATGATGCTTCGGCACATCGGCGCTCCAAAAGGCGCTGGCGCGATCGAAACAGCGGTAAGAGAGGTTCTGTCCAACGGTTCTCGCACAGCTGATCTTTTTAGTGCAAAGAGAGGCGATGCGGATTCCATAGGATTGGGAACGAAAGAGATAGGCGAGTTGGTTTTGGATCGCGTGTTAAGGCAAAGATAAAAAAGAAGTAAAAATTTAAAGGCGCTACCTTTTGAATAAGGACAGCGCTTCTTTTTTTTACTTGTTTATTTACTTGTTTGTTAATAAGGAAAAAAGAAGTGAAAAAGTAAATTTTAAAAACACAGGTGTTGTCCTGTTGTTGCTTTTTATTATTTCTTGTATATTTTATTGGTTTTCTATTGATACTGATTACAATA
>JAHILZ010000102.1 GCA_018896765.1 Patescibacteria group bacterium
ATTATTTATGCCAAAGGCAATCAAAAATTCAAATAATATTGCGCCTCAAGAAATAATAGAGAGTAAGATTTTATTGATTCGCGGGCAGAAAGTAATGTTGGATCGGGATTTAGCCGTGCTTTACGGCGTGGAAACAAAAGTTCTTAATCAGGCGGTTAGGAGAAATATAAAAAGATTTCCGGAAGATTTTATGTTTAGATTAGCAAAAGAAGAGTTTGAAATCTTGAGGTCACAATTTGTGACCTCAAGTTGGGGCGGCCAGCGTTATGCGCCATACGCATTTACGGAGCAGGGTGTTGCTATGCTCTCGTCTGTTTTAAACAGCAAAAAGGCAGTTGAAGTTAATATTGTAATAATGCGCACATTTGTAAATATCAGAAAATTCGTTTCATCTTACGAGGGTCTGGCTATGAAAATCGCTGAGATAGAAAAGAAATACGACAAGAAAATCGGCAAGATTTTTACTGTTTTAGATTATTTAATTAAAGGAAGCGAAGAAGAAAAGAATAATAAAAAACAAGAAATCGGGTTTAAATGCGGATAAAATTTATGGCAGATATTATTTTACAAGAAAAAATAAGGAATAGAATAATTTCAATAAGAGGAAAAAAGTATGTGGTCACAAATTGTGACCAGCTTGTCTTATATTGATATTCTTTAAGGTCACAAATTGTGACCTTAAAGATAAAGATTAAATAATATGTCAAAGATAATAAAAAATTCAAGTTTAATGCCAGTAGAAAAAATAGACCCCGCACCTTTTAAGCATATTTAAAATTATGTATTATGTTTATATATTAAAAAGCTTAAAAGACAAAAAATTATATATAGGATATTCAGATAATTTACAAAGGAGGATACAGGAACACATAAAAGGTAAAGTTAAATCAACTAAAAATAGAAGACCATTAGTTTTGGTTTATTATGAAGCTTATAAATCAAAAGAAGATGCGAAAGAACGAGAAAAACAACTTAAATATTTTGGTAAATCATACAGTCAATTAAAAAGAAAAATAATAAAGAGTACAAACAATGCTTAAAAGGTGCGGGGTAGAGAATAAAATATTACTTATTCGTGAGCAGAAAGTAATGATAGATTATGATTTAGCGGAGTTGTATGGAGTATCTACAAAAAGGTTAAATGAACAAGTAAAAAGAAATATTAAACGATTTCCAAAGGATTTTATGTTTCAATTAGCTAAATACGAAAAGGATTATCTGGTCGCAAATTGCGGCCACCTTGAAAAGTTAAAATATTCTTATCAATTGCCTAATGTTTTTACTGAACAAGGAGTGGCTATGCTCTCAAGCGTATTAAATAGCGAAAGGGCAATAGAAATTAATATATTAATAATGCGCGCTTTTGTTCAAGTCCGTAAATTAGTATATTCATATAAAGATTTGGCGGATAAAATCAGGAAAATGGAGATGAAATATGACGGTAAGTTTAGTGAAATTTATAACCCCGCACCTTTTAAGCATAAAAATTTATGTTTTATGTCTACATATTAAAAAGCAAAAAAGATAGTAAGCTTTATATAGGTTATACAAATAATTTACAAAGAAGAATTAAAGAACATAATGAAGGGAAAGTTAAATCCACGAATTATAGAAGACCTTTGGTTTTAGTTTATTATGAAGCATATAAAGCAGAAGAAGATGCGAAAACAAGGGAAGAGCAATTAAAGCATTTTGGTAAAGCATATAGTCAATTAAAAAGAAAAATTCAAAAGAGTATAGATAATGCTTAAAAGGTGCGGGGTAAAATTTTGGATCTGTTTGATAAGGAAGAAAAGAATAATAAAAAACAAGAGATCGGGTTTAAATGCGGATAAAATTTATGGCAGACGCAAATTCGTGAATATTAACCCTAAACGGAAGGAGCTTGACAAATACTAAATTATAATTTAGTATAATAGCATAAACTACTAAAATATAATTATGACTAATTCTCAAATTATTGAAATTTTAGAATATTGGAATTTTTGGAATCAAGATCGAGATGCCGGCATAATAAGGCATGAATATGTTGATGAATTGTACAGGCAAAGAAATATTAAAGAGGTGTCAATCGCCGCGGGCGTTAGAAGATCCGGAAAATCAACTATTCTGCTGCAAGTCTTAAAGCGAATTATAAATAGCGGAGTATCTGTAAAAAATACTTTATATATAAATTTTGAAGAGCCTGCCTTCGCGCCTTATTTAAAACTTGAATTTTTATTGCAGAGTTATGACGCTTATTTGGAAAAATTTAATCCGCAGGGGAAAATTTTTATTGTTTTAGATGAATTGCAGATAGTGCCGCAATGGGAAAAATTCGTAAGAGGGCTTTATGACAGGGGTGAAAATATAAAATTTTATATAACCGGCTCGTCGGCAAAACTATTATCCAAAGAATTCGGCTCCGCGCTAACAGGCAGAATATATTCCAATGAAATATTTCCTCTTGATTTCAGGGAATTTCTGGAATTTAAAGGGAAACAAAGCTTGCTTGGCGGATTAAGCGGCAAAGGATCGCCCGCGCTGAGAAATTATTTTATTGAATATATGAAATTCGGAGGATTCCCGCAAGTAGTTCTTACTAATCAAGAAAAGGATAAAACGCAGATTTTAAAAGATTATTATTCAGCTGTTATAGAAAAAGATATTGTTCAGCGCTATGAAGTGAGAGATGTAAAAAAGTTAAAAGAATTTATTCTTAATCTTATTACTAATATTTCAGCCGCTTTTTCCGGCTATAGAGCGGAAAAAAAGCAAAGAATATCCCAGCCAACCGCCAATAAATTTTTACAATACGCGCAGGAAGTTTTTTTAGTCCAGGCAGTAAATTATTTTTCCTATTCTTTTACAAAACAAAAAGCCGGTCCATGCAAAATTTACACAATTGATTCAGGCCTATATAACGCGGTTTCATTTAAATTTTCTGAGAATTTAGGCAGAATATTTGAGAATTTAGTCTATTTGGAGTTTAGAAGAAAGCAGAAAGAAATATTCTATTGGCACGGCAGGAATGAAGTAGATTTTATTATAAGAAAAGGCGTAAAAATAGATAAGATTATTAATGCTTGCTGGGAGCTGAATGAGGGCAATAAGCAGAGAGAGATTGCGGGATTAGTTGAAGCAATGGATGAATTTAAGCTGAAAAAATCAGAAATTATTACTATCGGATACGAAGAGGATATTAAGATTAATAATAAAAAAATACAGATAAAAAATTTTTTTAATGAGATGTAGTCTGGCTTTGATGTAGAAATGACGGCTGATATTTTATTAGATCGTTCTCAAATTGATGAGATTCTTTTATTTTCAGGTGATAGCGACTTTGATTATTTAGCCAAAAAGCTCCGTGATTTAGGCAAGAAGGTGGTTGTTTTTTCTTCCAGGAAGATGCTTTCATGGGAATTAAAATTAACTGCCCAAAGATATGTATTCTTTGAGGATCTAAGAGAAAGAATTGAGCGGAAATAAAAAACCGCCCCAGCTAACCGGCGTTTATTCCGATTTAACTGAGGCGTAGTGTAAAACTATTATTAGTATAGCATATTAAATTTTTATGTCAACCCCGCAAGCAAATTCACAAACATTAACACCGCAGGAGCAGATAGATATGGCAGGGCAAGTCAGGCAGGCAAAGTCGGGCGGAGGAGAAGAGAGCGAGGCGCGGGAAGAGCAGGGCGCTGACCAGCCGAAAAGTTTGCGGGAGAAAGTAATGGCGGCAAGGCGCGCGATGGATATCAAGCAGAGGGCTAAAGACAAGATTCAGGAGAAAATCACTATGCCGGCGGAAAAAACTTTTAAGGCCGCGCTTAGATGGGCGTGGATGATTACTTTTTCAGTTATTGGTTTCTTGCCGGGACTTTTTTACATAAATCTGCACGCTTTTTTAAGATTAATTTTTCCAAGTTTTTTCTGCGAATTAGGCAAGGAATGGCAGCCGGAGCAAGTCAAAAATAATGTTATAAGCGCGACAGGGATAGGCGCGTCAATAGGGGAAAAAGCGCTTTTAGCGTTTTTGGATGCCATAATGCTAATGGTATTTGCGATATTGTATGCTGTGCTGGCATGGGTTTATGAAAATAGTGTTTTATCATGGGCTTTAGAAAAAATATTACTTTAATATGAGATTTAAACATTTAATAAAAAACAATAAAAAGATATTAAGCTTATTGTTGATTTTCGTAATATCAATAGGCGTGTTTGGAGTTTTTGATATTTGTTTTGCTCAAGAACAAGCTATCCCCACTAATTTAATAGAGGGTGGTTTATTAAAAATGGTTGGCGGTCTCGCGCAATTAATTGTTTGGATTTGCGGAATTATACTTTCTCAAATTATTGCCGCTATAATAAGCATAACCAGTTATAATAGTTTTATTAACGAGCCGGATATAATTAATGGATGGAAAATCGTAAGGGATTTATGCAATATGTTTTTTGTTTTGATTTTGCTTGTTATCGCTTTTGCCACGATTTTGAAAATTGAAAGTTATAATGTTAAAAAATTATTGCCAAAACTTTTGATAATGGCGGTTTTGATAAATTTTTCCAGAACTATTTGCGGTCTTGCCATAGATTTCTCGCAAGTAATAATGCTTACTTTTGTTAATGCTTTTAGCGGCAGCGGAGGACAGTTTACGGCCACTTTGCAGGTGCATAAATTTTTATCAGCGTCAACGGATTTTAGTGATTTATGGACCTCTTCAAAGGATCTTAACGCCACAAATACCTTAGGATCAATTTTTATCGCCATTGGCTTTATGGTTGTATCAACTATAACTATGGTAGCGATTTTAATTGTCTTTTTAATGAGAATGATAATGTTTTGGATTTACATTGTTTTATCTCCTTTGGCTTTTTTGCTTTCTTCTTTTCCTGTTGGGCAAAAATACGCCGCGCAATATTGGGGCGAGTTCACAAAATATTTAATCAATGGTCCTGTTCTTGCTTTTTTCATTTGGCTGTCTTTAATAACTGTGCAAAATTTTGACACTAGTACATTAAAAACGGTAATGATGGAATGCACTACTGAAATAATGTGCCTGCCGAATTTTATCGGATTTCTTATCGCTATTGGGTTTTTGGTCGGCGGGCTTATTGTTTCACAGCAGATCGGAGGCATGGGCGCGAGCTGGGGAGCAAACGCGGTCAGCGGTTTGAAGACCAGGGGGTTGGGGTTGGCAAAGGGCGCGGCGAAGTTAGGAGCGAAGGCGCCGTTAGGATTGGCTGG
>JAHILZ010000080.1 GCA_018896765.1 Patescibacteria group bacterium
TAACGTTTGCGGATAAAAGAAGTTGCCGAAGGCAATTTGGGGAAATCTTTGATTTCCCTTTTATCCGCTGTTAGGTGACGGTTTCAAAAATGAAATCACTTTTTATCTCCTGTTATTTTTCTTTTCTTTTCTTTAATTTTCTCTATCATTTTATCTAATTTTCCAGTTGGTCCGTAAGCTAAAACATAAATGCCTGTGAATAAACCTAGAATTACTTGATAAGTAAATATTTTAAAGAAAAAAAGATAATATAAGTTTGGTAACAAAATGCCTAGTCCAGCTAACCAATATAATATTGTTTTAATCCTTTTTTCTTTTAAATAAAAAGTTAACGCAAATAATATGAAACCAAAAGTTATTAACCACCCTAATTGAATAGAACCTTCTTTATTTATCCATGAGATTTGTTTTTCACCACTTCCAAATAAATAATTAAGCACATATACAAATAGAATTATTCCTGTCATAAAGAAAACAAAATGCCACCATTCTTTTGAGAATAACTTATCCCTTAAGTATTTCGGTCCAATAAGATTACTAAAAAAACCGAAAAATAATGCTCCCACAAAACTCGATACCAAAATAAGGGGTATATCAAATGTAGTCATAAGATCTCCTTTATGTTATTTTTCTTTTGAAACTGTCATCTAACTCGTTATTATGCGAACTACTTATTTGTTAATATACTCGACTTGTATATTATGCGAAGATATGATAATATATTTTCACAATAGTTTTAGTATAGCAAAAAAATTATGCAACTGCAAGAGTTTTTACAGAAAATTGAAAACGAGCTCAAATTGCGAAATTATAGCCGAAAAACAATAAAAAGCTATTTATTAATGCCTGACTGATTATTTTAAATTTATAAAAATTGTGAAAAAAGACCCCGATATAAATCTGATAAAAAATTACCTGCTTCAAAAACAGGACAAAGGCCAAGCGCCGCAAACAATCAACCTGCATTTAAACGCTATTAAGTATTTCTATCGCGAAGTTTTTAAAAGCAATGCCGTTATCGGTCTCAAATTCGCCAAAACATCAAAGAAATTACCGGTTGTTCTTTCGCGAAGCGAGATTGAAAAAATAATAAACTCAATTGAAAACCGAAAACACAAACTGCTAATCTCGCTGTCTTATGGAGCGGGACTGCGAGTAAGCGAAGCGATAAATTTAAAAATTAAAGATATAAATTTGGAAGAATTAACGATTCATTTGAAAAACGCCAAAGGAAATCGCGATCGGATCACTATTTTTCCCGAAAAAGTAAAAATCGACTTGCGCGAAATTTTTGCTTTAAGAGACAGGAATGATTATGTTTTTGCCAGCGAGAGGGGAGGAAAACTAACCGAAAGAACCGCGCAAAAAATATTTGAAAACGCGTTAAAAAAATCAGAAGTTTCAAAAGACGCGACATTTCATTCGCTTCGCCATAGCTTCGCCACCCATTTATTGGAAAATGGCGTAGATGTCCGCTATGTGCAGGAATTGCTCGGGCATCAAAACATCCGAACAACTCAGCTTTATACAAAAGTGACTAACCCAAGCATTAAAAAAATAAAAAGCCCGTTGGAATAATTTTAAAATAAACGAAGGTTTTAAAAAAATATGGCAGAAGAAAAAAATAACATCAGAAATTTTTGCATAATCGCTCATATCGACCATGGAAAATCAACCTTGGCCGATCGGCTATTGGAAATTACAGGAACAGTTGATAAAAGAAAAATGTCCGAGCAGTATTTGGATAGCATGGATTTGGAAAAAGAAAGAGGGATTACTATAAAATTGCAACCGGTTAGAATGATGTATAAGACAGAAGTTCAAAGTTCAAAGTTCAAAGTTCAAAGTTGCAATTTTAAAAATGAAAGTAATCCCGAGGAGCGGGATGCCAAAACTTTTAACTTTGAACTTTACATTTTAAACTTAATTGATACTCCTGGGCATGTGGATTTCAATTATGAGGTTTCGCGAAGTTTGGCGGCCGTGGAAGGCGCGATACTTTTGGTGGACGCGACACAGGGAATTCAGGCGCAAACTCTGTCGAATTTGTATTTGGCGATGGAACAGGAATTAGTTATCATTCCGGTTATAAATAAAATTGATTTGCCGACGGCCAATGTGGAACAAGTGGAAAAAGACATAGTAAAATTACTTGGCTGCGAGAGTAGTTCGATTTTGAAAATTTCCGCTAAAAGCGGTTTGGGGGTAGATAAGGTACTGGAAGCGGTGATTCGAGAAATACCGCCGCCTGCAAACAATGACGCGAAACCTTTGCGCGCTTTGATTTTTGATTCTTATTACGATACTTTTAAAGGTGTGATCGCGTATGTAAAAATTGTTGATGGCGAGGTTAGCGCGGGCGATGAAATTTTAATGATGGCCTCAGGCGCCAAAAGCGAAGTTTTGGAAACGGGAATTTTTATACCGGAATTAAAAAAGAAAGATAATTTGACCAGCGGAGAGATTGGTTGGATTGCGACTGGATTGAAAGCAATCGAGAAATGCCGGGCCGGAGACACCATAGCAAGTTTAAAGTTTAAAGTTAAAAGTGAAAAGTTAAGGAATGAAGAACTTTTGAGTAAAGAGCCAGACGGAGAAGTCAAACCATTGCTGGGCTATAAAGAGCCGAAGCCGGTAGTTTATGCCAGTTTTTATCCGACCGAAGGCGATGATTATTTTTACTTGAAGGAGGCATTGAGCAAGCTAAAGTTGACCGATGCCGCTTTTACTTTTGAGCCGGAAAGTTCTTCGGTGCTGGGAAAAGGTTTTCGTTGCGGGTTTTTGGGATTGTTGCATTTGGAAATTATGGCGGAAAGAATCAAGAGGGAATACAATATTAATTTCATCTTGACAAGTCCCAGCGTCATTTATAAAATAAAGAGAAGAAATAGCGAGAAAGGCGAACTGGAAGAGATTTTTTCCGCGAGCCATTTGCCATTGCCGGAAGTAATCGCCGAAATGCATGAGCCGTGGGCAAGAGTCGATGTGATTACGCCGGCGGATTATATCGGCAAAGTAATGACTTTGATGGAGTCTATTCGGGGAGTTTATGTTAAAACGGATTATATCAATGATGCTCAAGTGATCATTCAATACGAGGCGCCTTTGGCTAATATAATCACGGATCTTCATGATAATTTAAAATCGGTCAGTTCGGGATTTGCTTCGATGAGCTATGATATTATCGGCTGGCGGCGCGGAGATTTGGTGCGCTTGGATATTTTGGTGGGCGGAGACAAAGTGGAAGCTTTTTCAAGAATTGTAGTAGAAAAATCCGCTATGGAAATCGGACGCGCTATGGCGGCAAAATTGAAAGAAGCGATTCCTCGTTCGCAATTTGTCATTCCCATCCAAGCGGCGATCGGCGGCAAAATTATCGCGCGCGAAACGATAAATCCGTATCGCAAAGACGTAACCAAAAAACTCTATGGCGGAGACGTGACGCGCAAAAATAAGTTGCTCGACAAGCAGAAAAAAGGCAAGAAAAAAATGAAAAATATGGGGCGAGTGGAAATTCCCCAAAGCGTTTTTATTGAGATAATGAAAAAATAGTTTTAATTTGCTAATTTTTAATATTATGAATATTTTTGACCCTGGTTATTTAACTTGGAGCGAATATTTAACAATTTTTAATTTAATAGCGGTTATTTGGTTGGCTTCGTTAGTAGATAGAATAGAAAAATCATTAAAAATAAAATAGTTTTTAAGTCTAAAGGCTAAATTTAAAATTTGAAATGAAATCCTAAATGATTAAATTTAAAATTAAAACATTTAAAATTTAAAACTTAAAATTTAGACCTACATAATAAATTTTGAGTATAAAAAATTATTGGGATTTGATCAGAATAAAAATTTTGCAAACTTATGCCATATAGCGCAAAAGTTATCGATCATTTTATTCATCCGCGAAATTTTGGAAAAATAAAAAATCCGGATGCTGTGGGCGAGGCGGGGAATCCCGTTTGTGGCGATATTATGACCATTTATCTTAAGATTGGAAAGAAAAAAATAGGCGGGAATCCTCGGGAATTTATCAAAGATATCAAGTTTGAAACCTTGGGCTGCGCCGCCGCGATCGCCACTTCCTCAATGGTTACCGAATTGGCCAAAGGAAAATTTTTGGAAGATGCTTTGAAAATCACCAGAATGCAGGTGGCGGATGAACTGGGCAGTCTTCCTCCCATCAAAATGCATTGTTCCAATCTGGCCGCCGAAGCCCTGCATAAGGCGATCGGGGAGTACAGGAAGAGGAAGGGATAACGCTTGCGGAAAAGATTCTAAAAACGTTTTCAAAGTATCGATTTTACTAAAAAAATCTGTCATTGCGAGAAGTTAGCAGACGACGAAGCAATCTGGTACTTAATGGTAAAGTTTGGTGCGGTAAAAAAATAATAAAAGTTTTTAAGACAGCCAAACATAAAAATAAAAAACATGGAAGTAATGGAAGTAATTGTAATTATTGCTGGATTCATTATAGTGTTTTTGTTTTCTTTTTACTTTTTTTCTGGCGAAAAAGAGCGAATTAAAACACTTTTTCGTATTTATAAAATCAATAAAATAAAATTTCCTGAAAAATCAGAACGCGAATTATTAGAAATAGTGATTTCAGAGCATATTCCACCAGGTAAAGCCATAAGATTAAAAAGTACAAATATAACTGGGAAAAAATACATTGACGAAGTTTTTGGTTTAAATTGTCCCGATTTAGATGAGATTGTTTGTCATATTGTCAGGTTAGAATTTTCTAAAAAATATAACCCTCTCTGCCCCGTTGATTTGGAAGAAATTAGAAATGCCAATAGAGGAAAAATATCGTCACGCTTATTAATGGAAAATGAATTGAAATTGATGATTAAAAAATATCATCGAAAATATCTTGATTAAAATATTTTAAACTTATTTTTACAATAAATATATGAGAATTTCGCATTCTCCGGATAATAATGCATTGAGAAAAACTGCTGACGTTGCCAATTTATTAAATGTCAATGTTATGAAAAACAATAAAAAAATTTTACCATCAATCAAAAATAATTACAAAACTTTGATTTCCGAGATTGGCGATATTTTAAAGCGGGGAAGGAAACTGGCTTATCAAACCGTTAATGCCGTTTTGACAACGACATATTGGCAAATTGGCCGGCAGATAGTGGAATTTGAGCAGGGAGGAAAAGAGCGGGCGGAATACGGTGAAATAATTATTAAACAACTTTCGGTTGATTTGACTGATAAATTCGGCAAAGGGTTTTCGCAAAGAAATTTACAGCAAATAAAAAAGTTTTATATAACTTTTCCAAAAGCGCAGACACCGTCTGCACAATCTTTTGTTCTTTCTTGGTCTCATTATGTTCGTCTTATGAGCATAGAAAATCCAAAAGAGCGGAATTTCTATGAAATTGAATCTGAGAAAAATAATTGGTCGGTGCGAGAACTTTGCCGTCAATTTGATTCTTCGTTATATGAAAGGTTGGCCTTAAGCCGAGATAAAAAAGGAATTGAAAAATTGGCAAAACAAGGACAAATAATTGAAAATCCCAAGGATCTTTTCAAAGAACCTTATGTTTTGGAATTTTTAGGACTAAAGGAAGATCATAAATATTCGGAAAACGATCTGGAATCGGCATTGATCGATAATTTGGAACGGTTTTTATTGGAGTTGGGAAAAGGTTTTGCTTTTGTGTCAAGACAGAAAAGAATTACCAGCGGGGTGAAGCATTTTTATATTGATTTGGTTTTTTATAATCGGCTTTTGAAATGTTTTGTGCTGATTGATCTAAAAATCGGCGAATTGAAACATCAAGACATCGGTCAAATGCAAATGTATGTGAATTATTTTGATCGGAAGGTAAAAGAAAAAGATGAAAATAAAACGATTGGAATTGTCCTTTGTAAAGAGAACGATCATTTTGTGGTGGAATATACCTTGCCCGAGGATAATAACCAGATTTTTACCAAGCAATACCAGCTTTATTTACCGAAAAAAGAGGAGTTAATTGAGCAGATCAAGAAAATTTCCGGTTTTAAAAAATGCAAATAGATTTCAACCCTGTTTAGCTTTACGATTGTAATAAAAACAATTGTTTTGTTGTAGTAATATAATGTATCTTTTAAATAAGCCAAAATACAATTATTATTAATATTTTAGCATTTGGAAATTTGACATTATTTTTTGTTAATATGTTAATATGCTTAAATGCTAATATGATTTTATGGAAATATCTGCAAAAAAAATATTAGCTATCACTACCGTGGTAAGCTTTTTAGTTTCATCTATTGCCGGGTTTATTTTCGGCGCGGCGGGGAGCGCGACCGCGGTCAAACTTTTTCCGCAACTGGCGGGGCAATTGATTGATAAAAATGAAAGCGCGGACAATATGAAAAACAGCGCCGGCGAGGGCAGCGCGAAAGATGCTTCGATTTTTTTGGCGGATAATTTGCCAAAAGAAGAGTTGGGCGCGGTGGGCGCGATAAAAAAAGCCAATCCGGCGGTAGTAAGCATTATTGTTACTAAAGATTTGCCGAAAATAAAGCGATATAGTCCGTTTAGCGATCCGTTTTTTAATCAATTTTTTGGTCAAAATTATAACGTTCCCGAAGAAGATCAGGGTGCTCAAAAACAAGAAACCGGAAGGGGGTCCGGCTTTATTGTAAGCGCCGATGGTTATATTGTAACCAATAAGCATGTGGCCAATGATAAAAAAGCGGAATACACGGTTTTGATGAATGATGGCAAAGAATATTCTGCCAAGCTTTTGGCGGCTGATCCGGTGAATGATTTGGCGATTATTAAAATTGACGAGAAAAATCTTCCAACAGTTTCTTTGGGCGATTCCGATAAACTGGAGGTCGGGCAAATCGCTATCGCGATTGGCAATTCTTTGGGCGAGTTTAGGAATACCGCGAGTATGGGAATAATTTCCGGGCTTGGACGCTCTATTACGGCTTCAGGCTCCGGCATTGGCGCGGAAGAATTGCGCAATATTATTCAAACTGACGCCGCGATCAATCCGGGAAATTCCGGCGGTCCGCTTTTAAATTTAAACGGAGAAGTCGTTGGAGTTAATGTAGCAATAGCGCAAGGCGCGCAAAATATCGGTTTTGCCATTCCAATTAATGACGCAAAAAAAGCGATAAATGATGTTAAGACCGCTGGTAGAATTATAACTCCATGGCTGGGCGTCCGCTATGCGCTGATCACGAAAGAATTAAAGGATAAAAATAATCTTTCCGCGGATTATGGAGCATTAATTTTAAGAGGAAACACGATAAACGATTTGGCGGTGATCCCAGGTTCTCCGGCTGATAAAGCGGGGCTTGCGGAAAACGATATTATTTTGGAAATAAATGGCGTCCGAATAAATGAAGCCAATCCTTTGGCAAACGCGATCAGCAAATATTCCGTCGGCGATGAGTTAAAAATGAAAATTTTACGCAAGGGAATTGAAAAGGAAATAAAAGTAAAACTGGAAGAAAGGAAGTCCGAGTAAATATATAATCGATATAGCGCGAAAATCCGCCCCTAAAAGCGGGGTTTTTTTTGGTTAAGGCATGTGTGTATTGACTTAGTTTTTTAAGCTGATATAATTAAATGCCAAAAGGGGACAAAGCAATAAAAAATTAATGACAAATTTCCAATGACAAATGACAAATTAATACTAAAACCTAAAGGTTAAAATGTTATATTATTTTTTGTTTTGAGAAGTTGTGATATAATTAGTAGAAAGTAGAAAGTAGAAAGTAGAAAGTAGAAAGTAGAAAGTAGAGAGTAGAGAGTAGAAAGTAGAAAGTAGAGAGTAGAGAGTAGAGAGTAGAGAGTAGAGAGTAGAGAGTAGAAAGTAGAGAGTAGAGAGTAGAGAGTAGAGAGAGGAAGGTGAAAATTAGTTAAATTTAAATTTTGGTTATTGGGTTTTTATGATTTGATTGGGATTTGAAAATTGGGATTTGAGATTTAAAATCTTGAAAAACGCGAGAAAGTTCATTTTTGATTATAATTATGATTTTAATAATAAGTAAGTTACAAATAAACTACTATGGATAAATTTACCACTAAGGCCCAGGAAGCTATCCATCGTGCTCAGTTAATCGCCGGCGAAAAAGGGAATTATGAAGTTACAGCCCTGCATCTTTTCTATGCTTTGATCGATCAGGAAGGGGGAATTCCGATAAAAATTCTGGAGCAGATCGGCGTCAATATCAGTTTTTTAAAAAATATTATCGAAGGAGAATTGGCTAAATTGCCGGCAGGCAGGAAGAATGACATTCAGCGGGCGGATTTTCTAGCCAGCCAGGATTTAAGAATTGTTTTAAACAAAGCGCTGGAAGAGGCGATGAGATTGAAAGATGAGTATATTTCAACCGAGCATTTATTGCTGGCAATGCTTAGGGTGGAAAATAAAGTTAAGCAAGTTTTGGCAAACCAGAAAGTCGATTATGAAGCGGTTTTAAAAATATTAGCCGAGATGCGCGGCGCGCAAAGAGTGACTGATGCCGAACCTGAAACCAAATATCAGGTTTTGGTCCGCTATGGCAAGAATTTAACCGAATTGGCTAAGGGAGGGAAATTAGATCCGATAATCGGGCGGGACGAAGAAACGCGCAGGGTAATTCAGATTTTGAGCCGGCGGACAAAAAATAATCCGGTGCTGATCGGAGAGGCGGGCGTGGGGAAAACCGCGATTGCCGAAGGTTTGGCGCAGCGGATCGCGGCCGGAGACGTGCCGGATTCAATGAAACAAAAAGAATTGATTGCTTTGGATATCGGCATGCTGGTGGCGGGCGCGAAATTCCGCGGAGAATTTGAAGAGCGGTTCAAGGCGGTGCTGAAAGAAGTAATCGCCAATGCCGGCAAGATAATTCTTTTTATCGACGAGCTTCACACTGTTGTCGGCGCCGGCGGCGCCGAAGGCGCGATAGACGCGTCCAATATGCTTAAGCCCGCTTTGGCCAGGGGCGAATTGCATATGATCGGAGCAACAACTCTTAGGGAATATCAAAAATATATAGAACGCGATCCGGCGTTCGAAAGGCGTTTTCAGCCGATTCATATTTCCGAGCCGAGCATTGACGACACTACCGCTATTTTGCGCGGCATTAAAGATAAATATGAAGTCCATCATGGCGTGCATATTACCGATGCGGCTCTGATTGCCGCGGTTAATCTTTCCAGCCGTTATATCAGCGGTAGATTTTTGCCTGACAAGGCGGTTGATTTGATCGATGAAGCCGCTTCGGTAATCAGGATGGAAATCGACAGCATGCCTTTGGATTTGGACAGGATGACTCGCGAGACAGTGAAGCTCGAAATAGAAAAAAGAGCTTTGCGAAAAGAAAAAGACGCGGACTCGATTAATTGCCGCAAAGTAATTGAAAAAAAACTGGCTGATTTGAAGGAAAAAAGCAGGGGCATGGAAATACAATGGAAAGCGGAAAAGGAAGTTATCAAGAAAATTCGCGCCGTTAAAAAGAATATTGATTCTTTGAGACAGGAAAGCGAGGTTAGCGTGCGCGCCGGAGCTTTGGAGAAGGTTGCCGAGATTCGTTATGGAAAAATTCCTGAAATGGAAAAAGAAATGAAAGATGCTCAGAAGCGCCTCGCGGAGCTTCAGGAAAAAGGCGCGATTTTAAAAGAGGAAGTTACGGAGCAAGATATCGCGGCAGTAGTGGCGCGGTGGACCGGCGTACCGGTGGCTAAAATGCTGGAAAGCGAAAGCAACAAGCTGGTAAAAATGGAAGAAGCGCTTTCCGGAAAAGTCATCGGGCAGCGCGAGGCGGTGCATCTGGTGGCGAATGCTATCAGGCGGAGCCGCACGGGATTATCCGAGGAAACGCGCCCGATTGCTTCGTTTATTTTTATGGGAACGACAGGGGTCGGCAAGACGGAGCTGGCAAAATCTTTGGCGGAGTTCTTGTTCAACGACCGCAACGCTTTGATTTCCATAGATATGAGCGAGTACGGAGAACGCCATACGGTAGCCAGAATGATCGGTTCTCCTCCGGGATATGTCGGCTATGACGAGGGAGGACAGCTGACGGAATTGGTGAAGCATCGGCCATATTCGGTTGTGCTTTTTGACGAGATCGAAAAAGCCCATTCTGAAGTATTCAATATTTTGCTGCAAATTCTTGACGAGGGACGGCTTACTGATGCCAAAGGCCGCAAAGTTGATTTTCGCAATACTATTATAATTATGACTTCCAATATCGGCAATGAGATTATCAAAAATTTTTCTATTGGTTTTGATGTTGAGGAAGAAAAAAAATTAAAGACGAAAGACGGCTTGCCTCGATTTGCCGAAGGCGAAGCGGGAAGCAAGATGAAAAAAATGCTGCGCGAGAAATTGACGGGATATTTCAAGCCGGAGTTTATTAATCGCATTGACGAGGTGGTGGTTTTTAACAATCTAACCGTAGACGATCTCAAGCAAATCGCAGAGCAGGAATTGAAAAAAGTGGCTTGCCGCTTGGAAGCAAAGCATATTCAGCTGGAAGTCAAGGAAAGCGCCAAGAAACTATTAGCCAAGCTGGGCCACGATCCCGCTTTTGGCGCGCGGCCTCTTAAGCGCGTGATTCAAAGCGTGGTTCTTGATCCTTTGGCCAGTGAAATAGTGGAAGGAAAAATCAAGGATCATGACAGCGTAATAATTGACGGCGCAAAGGGGAAAATAACGATAAAAAAGAAAGAGTAAAATGAATTTCGGTTATTTGACAGCGGCGTTTATAATTACTATAATTTACTATACGATCATATCTATCTTGAAAAAATATCTTTTTGGACGGATTCAAAAAAAAGACGTGATGATTGAACTGGCGTTCGCGGCCTTGATAATAATTATAATTTTTAACTATACTAAATGGCTTCCGTCATGAACCTTGTTAGAAATTATTTACCCCGTTAGAAGTCTTGAGCCATATTTACTATTAGCGACAATTACAAGGCGAAGTTGTTTTATCCGGCGATGGCCTTGAAATTTAAATATATTACTCGGGCTTCTAAGCAGGGTAAATTTCCGCCGAAGGTTAGAATAATCAAATTTAACTCATAAATAATTATGGAGACGCAAAAACATAAAATTTCTAGCGGAGTGAAAGATATAAGCGATATAAAAATAACTTCAATTAAAAATGAAAATCCCTATCAGGACGGAAGAGAAAAAGACAGAGACGAGAAGATGGAAGAGTTTTTGGCTGAAAGAAATCATGAGGAAAATAATCCGATTTTTATTCCGACAGACGGCCAATATAAGCCGCGGGGGTTAATAAAAATATTTAATCGTTTGGCGGTATTTTTATTGATTTTTTTGGTTGGCGGGGCCGGGGGAGTTTGGATGAATCAATCGGTAATGCCGAAGCTGGCGGCTGAAGAACCGTTTAAAAATTATGCTTTTTTCAAATCCGTTAATGATCGCACCAGTATTATCAATCAAACAAATAATGTAATAATTTCCGATGATTCCGCTCTTTTGGAAAGCGTCAGAAAAGTAAACCCATCGGTAGTTAAAATTACGGCAAATTATGTGTTTAAAGAAAAACTTTCCGCTTATCAAGAGAAAATCGGCGTAAAACCAAAGACAAATATTGAAAATCGAAATTTGAACGGGGTGATTATTGCAAGCGATGGTTTGATTTTGACGCGGGATCCTCAGAATTTTCAGATCGATTTGAAAAAAAATGATTTTACCGAAGTAAATTATACGATAAGTTACAATGGAAAAGAATATACGGTTTCCGGATTGGAAAATATTACTTTTTATGACGCGGTTGACAAGGCTGTTAGCGGGACAGAGAAAGGCAATATGGTAATTTTAAAAATCGAAGCGGAAAACTTGCCCGTGATAGCTTTGGGAGATTCGATAAACGCGGAAGTCGGGGTAAGAGTTGTCGCTTTGGGAAATAGTATTTTTTCCGGAATTATTTCCGATCGCGGCGCTAAAGGAATAATTAGCATAGACAATAAGCCGCCTAGCGCGTATTTCGGCGGCGGACCGCTAGTTGATAATAAAGGCAAAATGATAGGCATAAATATTGTTGACGGAAATGATCAGGCGGGCGGTAGTTTTATCGGGGTTGATGAATTTAAGGATTTTATTAGGCAAGTGATTGGAAGCTAGGAATAGTTAAAAGTTCAAAGTGGAAAGTTAAAAGTGAATGAGTTTCGCTTTGCGAAACACTAAAATTTTTCACTTTTAATTTTTAATTTTAAATTTGAGCGGAGCGAATATGATTCAGGATGTAATAATAAAAAAATTGAAGAAGAATGAAGACGCCAGAGGGTGGCTGGCGGAAATTTATCGCAATGATGAATTTGAATATACTCCGGCGATGAGTTATGTTTCGGCAACAAAGCCGGGAGTAATTCGCGGTCCGCATGAGCACAAGGCGCAATCGGATTTTTTTGTTTTTATGGGGCCCGGAAGGTTTCGGCTTTATTTATGGGACAATCGGGCGGATAGCGTTTCTTACAAAGAGAAAATGGAGCTGGAAGGCGGCGAAGATAATAAGATAGCCGTGCTAGTTCCTCCGGGAGTGGCGCATGGTTATAAATGCATTTCTGATATTGACGCATGGTGCGTAAATTTGCCTAATAAGCTTTACGCAGGGGTTGATAAAAAGGGCGAAGTCGATGAAATTAGATGGGAAAAAGATCCAGCGAGCCCGTTTAAGATTGAATAAAATTTATTTGATAAATTATAGGAAAGTTGCTATTATACCCGCTATAGAGCGGGTCGTTATTTGCCCCCGTGGCGGAACTGGCATACGCGCATGGCTTAGGACCATGTCCCGCAAGGGTTAGAGGTTCAAATCCTCTCGGGGGCACAAAATGGGCGAGTTTCCCGTTGCAGCGGGATTCCGCCTTGACGGGACAAATCTCCCTTCTGGCGCTTTGTGCGGGATAAAATTTTAAAAAGCAGATTTTTTCTTATAGCGCGATTCTGACGGCCGTCAGAATCGCGCTATAGAGTAATTTTAAAAGATTAAGGAAGGGATAAATAAACTTATGGCAACAGCTAAACAAAAATTTGAAAATATTTTAAGCGAAGCAAGTGCTGATTCAAATATCGTCGGTTTTTTTCTTGGCGGCTCGAGAGGAAAAGGAATGGAAAATGAATTTTCCGATTTGGAGGGCAAGGATAAGCGGGCGATAAATTTAAAATTATGATTTTTAAAATAAAATAAAATTTATTTTTTTTAATTTTATGCCATCAAAAAAATCAATCAATTATTTTAGCGAGCGAGATAATAGAAAATAAAATATTTTTTATCAGAGGTAAGAAGGTAATGTTTGGTCGGGATTTAGCAGGACTTTATGGAGTGGAAACAAGGGCGCTTAATCAGGCGGTTAAAAGAAATATTGAGCGTTTTCCGGAGGAATTTATGTTCCAACTCAATAAACAGGAGCTTGAGATTTGGCAATTATTGTTTTTAAGGTCACAAATTGTGACCTTAAAGAGAGGCCAGCATATTAAGTATGCCCCTTATGTTTTTACAGAGTACGGAGTGGCGATGCTTTCTGGCGTTCTGAATAGCAAGAGAGCAATACAGGTGAATATTCAAATAATCAAAACGTTTATTAAGCTGAAAGAAATGATCGCGACTAATCGCGAGTTAAGAATTAAAATCGAAATAATGGAAAAGAAATATGACAAAAGTTTTAAAATTGTTTTTGATACTTTAAGAAAACTTTTTGAAGAAAAGAAAAATAATCCTCAAAAACAAATTGGGTTTGAAACGGAGCTGATTACCATTTTATTGTTTTGGATTTTGTTATTTCCACCAATGAGGCCGATATTAAATTAAGCGCGGAGCATACGGAATATAAATGGGTAGGAGTTAGAGAAATAAATAAGATTAAAATGAGAGCGGGGCATAAAAAATCAATTAAGGAGTTTTTTAAAGATAGAAATCTGTTTTAAAAGCGATGAAAAAATATTTGACAATCATTAAAACTTATTGGCAAAGAGGGCTTACTTATCGATTTACGATTTTGGCGTATCGAGCGGGAGAAATGGCGGAAGCCGTTGTTTTAGTTTTAATGTGGACGGCAATTTATAGCGATCAAAATGTGATTAAAGGATTTACGCTTCCGGAAATGATCACATATTTTTTGATTGGAAATTTATTTAGCGCGGCGACGCGTAATTTTTTGCCCGGTCTTATGTCGCGAGATATAAAAGATGGCGGTCTTTCAATGTTTTTATTAAGGCCAATGAGTTATTTTAATTTTATTCTTTCCAGAGAAATCGGAAGAATATCTTTTGTAACCGCTTTATCGTTAGTTACAAACGGATTAATAATTTTATTTTTTTTGAATTATTTCATATTTAACTTTGATATTCCGTATTTGTTATTAATCGCAATAATGATTAGTTTGGCTTTTATTATAGAATTACTTATATCATACATTGTTGGTTTGGTGGCATTTTGGACGGATGAAGTCGACGGACTGCATTCCACTTTTGACAAACTTAAGAAATTATTTTCCGGCGGATATTTTCCGATCAGTATTTTGCCGGCGATTTTTGTGAATGTGAGTTATGCTTTGCCGTTCGCTTATTCTTTTTTTGTTCCGGCCCAGCTGTATCTTAAAAAAATTGATCTGATGGCCGGCGCGCGAGGAATTTTTGTTCAAATAGTTTGGATAATCGCGCTTTACGCGATAAGCAATTGGATTTGGAAAAAAGGGTTGAGGAGATATGAAGGAGTGGGGATTTAAGACAGTTTATAAAGTTGAAAGTTATAAAGTTTTAAAGTCGGGAAAAATTCATTCGAAATTCAGAATTCAAAATTAAAAATTAGTGAAAATATGCCGATTATTGAAGTCAAAAATTTATCAAAAAGCTACGAATATTATCGGCAGGAGTCCGGCTTGATGGGCGCGGTTAAAAGTTTTTTCGCGCGCGAAACTTTGTATGCCGAGGCGGTGAAAGGCATTAATTTTTCTATTGAAGAAGGGGAATTAGTTGGATTTCTGGGGCCGAACGGCGCCGGAAAAACCACCACGTTAAAAATGCTTTCCGGGATCTTGTATCCGACCAGCGGCGATGCTAGAGTTTTAGGGTTTAAACCGACGGACCGCAAGAAAGAATATCAACGGCAGTTTGCTTTGGTGATGGGGCAGAAGAATCAGCTGGTAGCCGACTTGCCCGCGATGGAAAGTTTTATTTTGAATAAAGAAATTTATGAAGTATCGGATAATGATTTTAAAAAAACTTTGAACGAATTGGTCGATGTTCTTGATATCGGCAATATTTTGGACATTCAAACGCGAAAACTTTCATTGGGGCAAAGAATGAAATGCGAATTGGCGGCCGCTTTGATCCATAGTCCGAAAGTTCTTTTTTTGGATGAGCCGACAATCGGGCTTGATGTGGTGGCGCAGAAAAATATCCGCGATTTTCTGAAGCGCTATAACAAGGAAAAGAAGACGACGATCATTTTGACTTCTCATTATATGGAAGATATCAAAGATTTGTGCCGGCGTGTGATTATTATAAATTTGGGAAAAGTCATTTATGACGGCGCGATTGATGAGCTGATTAAGAAACACGCTCCATACAAATTATTGAAAATTACTTTTGACGAGAATGGAATAAGGAGGGATCAGGTGGAAAAATACGGCGAGGTGCTGGAGTTTAGTTCGTATCGCGCGGTTATAAAAGTGGCGCGAGGCGACGCGAAGAAGGTGGCCATAGCTCTTCTGTCTTCGCCTTTGCCGGTTGATGATATTTTGATCGATGAGGTGGATATTGATGATGTGATCAGGAAGGTGTTCGGGAAATAAAGAGTTAATGAATTTTTAAAAAAAGACATCAAAAAATCGATTCTTGTGAATCGATGCTTTGAAAGAGATACGAAATGTATTCTTATTTTTTTATTTTTTATTTGTTTTTGGGCTTTTTGTTTTTCTGCTTCTGCAGATTTTTTTTGATACATTTAAGCATCATTTTTTTATTTTTATTTTAGTCCAAGGGATATTTCCATTCTCCTGATTTTAGAAGTTCAGAAATTTCCCTTGGACTTAAGCCACTAAACAAATGTACATTTCATTTCGTATTCTTAAACTAAGTATAGCACATCTAAAAATAATGTCAAGGGCTTGGCAATGATAATTTAAAATAATGGCTTAAATAAAGCAAAAAGATAGACTTTTGACCAAAAAAACCGCAGGTTTAAGCAGTGAGTTATCCACAGGTTATACACAATTTAGTTATAAAGTTTATCAAGTTTCTAAAGTTATAAAGTAGAAAAAAATTAATAATTTTTTGCGTTATGAACTTTAAAACTTTATAACTTTAAGAACTAGCGCCGTGTTGCATTTCTTTTTCCTGCGTAAATATGCTATAATAAATAAAATAGAGGTTATTCATTAAGCAACCAATCAAACTTATGTCAAAGGAAAACGATCCAATAAATGATCGGCTTGATAAAATATCAAAGGCAATTGTTTTTTTAGCTGAAAAAGTTTCTTCCTTGGAGGAACGGATAAATAAAGAGGAGGGGTTAAAAAAGGCGCCGAGCGTTCCTATTGATATTCCGCCAAAACCAATGTATGAAGCGCCGAAAGCCGCGCCGCGAGAATTAGAAAAGCCCGAAGCCGCTTTTGTTTCGGGAAGCGGCGCGAAATTTTATGCGGGAAAAAAAGATGCGAAAGAAACGGTAAAAGAAGAAGGTTTTGAAGCGGAGATCGGCTTAAAATGGCTTGGACGAATCGGTATTTTGGCTTTAATTTTCGGAGTCGCTTTCTTTTTGAAATATGCTTTTGAAAATAATTGGATCGGCGAGGCGGGCCGAGTCGCGATTGGAATTCTGTCGGGTATGGTTTTGATTTATCTTGGCGATTATTTGCGCCAAAAATATACTTCTTATGCCTCTACCTTGACCGGCGGAGGGATTGCCGTGCTGTATTTGTCGATTTACTCCAGTTTTGCTTACTACCGATTAATTGATCAGATACCGGCTTTTATCGCCATGATGATCATTACCGCGATCGGCGCTTTTTTAGCTATTCGCTATGAGCGGATAAATTTGGCGGTTTTGTCGATTTTGGGCGGTTTTTTGACGCCGATTTTGCTTTCCACCGGCGCGAATAATCAAATCGGTCTTTTTAGCTATATGACCATTTTAAATCTTGGCGTTCTGGCGATTTCTTTTTATCGCAATTGGCAGAAGCTTAATTTGCTTGGGCTTATCGCCACTTTATTTCTTTATTTCGGCTGGTCGGCCGCGCATTATGACGCAAGCCAGCTTTTTTTGACGGAAGCTTTTTTAACCCTGTGGTTTATAATTTATTCGGTGGCCATTGTTTCGCATAATATTTTATCCAAGAAGAAAGCGGATATTTCCGATCTGGCTTTAATTATTTTAAACGGCTTGGCTTATTTTGGCATTAGCTATTTTTTGCTGGCAAAAGATTACGGTGATTATTTGGGATTTTTTACGGTTTTATTGGCCGCGGTATATTTTATTTTTGCTTATGTTTCTTATCAGGTGAATTCCGAAGACAAAGAATTGGCCCTGTTTTTTCCGGGACTTTCGATTTTTTTTCTAACTATTTCCGCGCCGATTCAGTTTGACGGCGTTTGGGTTACTATCGCATGGGCAGTTGAAGCGGTAGCGCTTGTTATGGGCGGATTTTATCTCAAGAATTACGCGATGCGGTTTTTTGCTTGGGCGCTTTTGGGGATAGTTGTTATGAGATTAATTTTTATTGATAATTATCAAACATCCTCGACAATGGATTATATTTTAATTTTCAACAAGAGATTTTTAATTTTTATGGCTGGAGTTGTTTCTTTTTCCGCGGTTTATTATTTATATTCCAAATATGAAGCTTTAGTTAAAAATAAAGAATTAAAAGCTAAAGCGGCGGCATTATTTTTGATAAATTTTTTGCTTTTATGGAATCTGAGCGCGGAGGTTTCGGTTTATTTTAGCAATCAAATTAAATTTCAAAATATGGCCGCGGTTTATCCGCAATGCCAGATGTGGGATTATGATTCGCGAGGAAATTATACGGAGAACATTCGTTGCGCCCGGCAAATTAAGGAGTATAATGCCGCTCAAAGCATCAATTCTGAAAAAATAAAAAATATTCAAAGCACCGAGACAGCTTTGCAGACGGTGCTTTGGTCGCTTTATGCCATTGGCCTTTTGGCTTTTGGCATAAGAGGGAAAAACAGGTTTCTGAGATTAATGGGCATCGGCCTTTTTGGCATAACAATCGCGAAAGCTTTTCTTTATGGTTTTATGGCCATGCAAGGAATTTATAGGATTGTTGCTTTTATTATACTGGGAGCATTGCTCTTGGCGGCTTCTTTCGCGTATAATAAATATAAGGAGAAAATAAAAGAAATAATATAGATTTTATTGAAATGTTTCATTTTATTATTTTTGTCATTGCGAGAAGTCGAAACGACGAAGCAATCCCTCATGCTTTTTAATGTCAAATGACAAATTTCCAATGACAAATCAAATCCAAATGTCAAAATTAAAATAGAGATAAATAAAATAATAAAATAAATTGGCTCGTTTTTAAGATGCGCCAATAATTTTAATAAATTAATACAAATTATGATGTTTAAAAAAATATTAAGAGCGGTAAGCGTGTTGGCGATTTTGGGAATTATGGCGCCGAATTTTTCTTTGGCGACTCCGCCATCAATCGATCAAAGGCCACTGTGGCAATATTATAAAAATATAAATATCAGCGGTAATCCGGCAAAAGGGGATTTGGTTAAAATTATTCTTGATCAGGGCGTTTTTAATAATGCGAAAAAAGACTTGGGAGATTTGAGAGTAGCGGATCGGGGAGGAAATGAAGTGCCGTATAAACTGATCATTGAGCGCAGTGTTTTCAGCCAAGAAAATATTTATCCGGTTTTTGTTTTGAATAATTCTTACAGCGCTGAAGGCGGATATAATATTTTTATTGTTGATTTTGGCGAGAGCGGGTTTTTAAACAGTTCGCTGAATATTCTTACCGGTTCGGAAAATTTTAAGCGCACTGTGGAAATTTCCGGAAGCAATGATATGGCTTCTTGGAACGCGCTGAAAACAAATGGCTATATTTATGATTATACTGATAAAGTTGCTAATTTTAAGGCTCAAAATACAAAAATTGATTATCCTGAAAATGCTTTTCGCTATATTCAGGTAAAAATATTTTCCGGGGGCGAAGCGCCTCTTGCGATAACCGGAGCGCAAGTATCAAAGATTAAAAAATCTGAAAGCAAGGAAGCTGTTTTTAATCCGAAATATGAGGTGAGAGAAAATTCCGTCAAAAGAACAACCGAAGTTGTGATTGATCTTAGTAAAAAAGGCTGGCCGATTAGCAATATAATGATAACTTCGACGGATGAGAATTTTAATCGGGAAGCTGTAGTTTACGAGAGCAGTGATAAAAATAATTGGAGAAGAGTAGGGGAAGACTACATTTTTACTTATAATACTCCGAAATTCGCGGGCGCAAATTTAGAAGTTGGTTGTTCGGAAACAAGCGAACGGTATTTAAAAATCGAAATTTATAATGGCGACAACAGCCCGATTTCCATTACCGGCATATCCGCTAAGACTATTTTGCGAAGTATTGCTTTTCAATACGGAATGGAAGCGCTTGTTGGCGAGTATAAATTATATTATGGAAATCCAAAAGCGAATTTTCCCGAATATGATTTGGAGAAATTTTTCCCGTATCTTGATACCGGAAAATATTTCAGTTCATTGCTATCTCAAGAGCAAATAAATTCTTTTTATCAGGAAGAGGATCCGCTTGCGTTGCCGATAACCGAAAGGATCCCGTATTTAGCGCCGGGTATTTTAGCCTTGGCGATTTTAATGATGGGATCGATGGTTTTTAGATTTATGAAAAAAGTCGGGGTCGTCAAATAAGGGAATAAAATAGAAACCCAAATTGAAAAACTGAAAGAATACAGGCAGGCGCTTATCACCAGCGCCGCGACGAGAAAAATTAAAATATAAGCCCAACTTTTCATATAACTTGACATATGTAAAGTTAAGTGATAAACTTTACATATAGATATTTTTATATAAAGTTACTTGTTATGAAAAATACAACATCATTTAAATCAGGCGTATATAAACAGCAATATGAATATAAGAGTTTTTCTCCGTCTTTTATCAATGCGGCTTTTCAGTGGTCTGATCCAAAAATTGATGTGCTGCTTGAAGAAGCGAACAGATATTTGGGAGAATTAAACGCTTACTCTTTGCTTGTTCCGGATGCGGATTTTTTTATTCGTATGCATGTTTTCAAAGAGGCCACAACATCCAGCAGAATTGAGGGAACTAAAACCGGGATGGATGAGGCGTTTTTACCCAAAGAAGAAGTTGATCCGGAAAAAAGGGACGATTGGGCGGAAGTGCAAAATTATACTCGCGCAATGGATACGGCAATTACCGAATTGGCGAAATTGCCTTTGTCAATGCGACTTCTCAAAGATACTCATAGAATTTTATTAACCGGAGCGCGTGGCAAACATAAAACCCCCGGAGAAATTCGTGTCAGCCAAAATTGGATTGGCGGCGCGACATTAAAAGACGCGGTATTTATTCCGCCGCATCCCGATGAAGTGCCGGATTTACTTAACGATTTAGAAAAATTTTGGCATAACAAAAATATTGATATGCCTCATTTAATCAAGATCGCTATCAGCCATTACCAATTTGAAACTATACATCCTTTTCTTGACGGCAACGGTCGTATCGGCAGATTGTTGATTACTCTTTATCTTGTGTCGCAAGGCATTTTACAAAAACCAACATTCTATTTATCGGATTTTTTTGAGAAAAATAAAGGCGCGTACTATGACGCGCTTACTGTCGTGAGAATTTCAAACAATATAGAACATTGGATTAAATTTTTTTTGGTTGGCGTTGCCGAAACGGCAAAGAATGGAAAATCAACATTTGAAAAAATAATAACTCTTAGACATAATTCCGAACAAAAAATTATGTCTCTTGGAAAGAGGGCGAAAATAGGGCAAGAATTGCTTAAAAATTTATATTCTCAGCCAATTTTAAATACCAAGCAGATAGCCGAAAGATTGCAAATAACTCATCCTTCGGCAAGCGCCTTAGCCAAAAAATTTGAAAAAATTGATATTTTTAAAGAAAGTACGGGGTTTAAAAGGAATCGATTATTCGTGTTTTCTGAATACTTGAAATTGTTTGAAAAATAATTCGCGTAACATATCCAATGAAGCGCATATTGAAAACAGTCTTAACCGCTTTCGGCTATCGCAAGCGCGATCCGAAAAATTATAATGCCTTGTTGCTCCCCGAAGGAGTCATACGGCGTTATTGACTTTTGGCTTAAATGTGCAATAATGACTGGATATAATGATAAAATTTTAATTGTTTTTTGTATTGAATAAAGATATGTCAGAAAATTTAACTAATTTTGAAAATTATAGCAACGAAA
>JAHILZ010000010.1 GCA_018896765.1 Patescibacteria group bacterium
CCTTGTTTAAAGGCAAAAAAATCAGAAAAACCATTTATCAAGACGAATGGTGGTTTGTCGTGGAAGATATAGTTTTGGCGTTAATTGATAGCGTTAATGTTAAAGATTATATCAATAAAATGCGGGCTAGGGATACAGAATTATCCAAAGGGTATGGACAAATTGTCCGTACCCTTGAAGTGCCTACGGAAGGCGGCAAACAAAAAATGAATTGCGCCAATACCGAAGGTATTTTTCGCATTATTCAATCAATTCCATCGCCTAAAGCCGAGCCGCTCAAGCGCTGGTTGGCTCGAGTTGGTTATGAACGAGTGCAAGAAATAGAAAATCCTGAATTGGCGATAAAGCGGACGAGAATGCTTTACAAGCTAAAAGGATATTCAGAGGATTGGATTGAAAAACGAATGCGAGGCATCGCTATTCGCGAGGAATTGACCGATGAATGGCAAAAACGCGGAGCGCAAGAACAAAGGGATTACGAAATTTTAACCGCGGAAATTTCTAAAGCGACTTTTGGCATTACGCCAAGCGAGTATAAAAAACATAAAGGATTGGAGCGGCAAAATTTACGCGACCACATGGACGACTTGGAGTTAATTTTTACAATGTTGGGCGAGCGGGCTACTACTGAAATTCACAAGACCGAAAATTCGCAAGGTATGCCGAAATTAAAAGGCGACGCTATAACCGGTGGTGATATTGCCGGTGGCGCCAGAAAAAAATTGGAAAAAAGATTGAGAAAATCAATTGTTTCCGGAAAAAACTATCTAAAGAATCCTCAAGATAAAAAATTGTTAGAAAAATAAATATGCAACTAAAAACATACCAAGAAGACGCAATAGACGATTTGTTGGATAAAGCCAAGAAGCTTTTGAATATGGCAGATGGAAAGAAATTAGTTTTTAAAGCGCCGACTGGCTCTGGTAAAACAATAATGATGGCAGAATTTTTAAAGCAATTGGTTGATGATAGGGAAATCAAACAATCGCTTAGTTTTATTTGGACTGCGCCAAGAAAGCTTCATATTCAGAGTAAAGAAAAACTGGATATTTATTATGAAAAAAGCCGGACTCTGGAGTGCTCGTATTTTGAAGAATTAAACGATAGAAAAATTGATGAAAATGAAATATTGTTTTTCAATTGGTCCAGCGTAAATAAAAAAGGAACAAATACAATTGTTAAAGAAAATGAGCAGGAATTCTATTTATCAAAAGTTTTGGAAAGAACGCGCGAAGAGGGTAGAAAAATTATTTTAATTATTGATGAGGTTCATTATTCTGCCGGGCAGATGGATAAAAAGGAGAAGTCTGCCGCACTCCAATTACGCAAAGATATAGAGCCAAGTTTAACAATTGAAGTATCAGCAACTCCTATTATGAAAGGAGATTATGATGTTATTGTGCAAACAGATGATGTAAAAAAAGAAGCGATGATTAAAAAGTCGCTGGTTTTAAATGAAAATTTTGCAAATGTATTTAAAGACGGAAAAATAAAAACGGAATTGGGCGAAAAAAAGTTTGACAAAGATAGTGAAAAAACAGTTATAAGTGAAGCTTTGAAAAAAAGAGCGGAACTAATAAAAAGCTACAAAAAAGAAGGCAGTAATATAAATCCGTTAGTCTTAATTCAATTACCGGACAGAAGAGGCCAAAGAGAAGACGAACTGAAAGACAAGATAATTATGATTTTAAAAGATAAGTTTAATATTTCAACTGAGAAAGGAAATAATAAGCTGGCTATTTGGCTTTCGGGCGAGCATATAAACAAAGAAGATGTAGAGAAAAATGATAGCGAAGTAGAGGTTTTGCTTTTCAAACAAGCAATTGCTTTGGGTTGGGATTGTCCGCGCGCGCAAGTGATGGCGTTGTTTAGAGAATGGCATAGTCCGATTTTTTCTATTCAAACAGTGGGAAGAATTATGAGAATGCCTGAACCAGATCGAGGTAAATATTATAAAGAAGAAATTTTAAATTACGCTTATATTTACACAAACATAAACGATATTGTAATTGATAAAGATGTTGCTCCGGGATATGTGTCATTTCTAACGAGCAAGAGGCAAGCAGATTATAAAGATATAAATTTACTTTCATGTTATTCAAAAAGACATCGTGAAAAAACCAGGTTGTCTCCGCTATTTATAGAGATGTTTTTA
>JAHILZ010000081.1 GCA_018896765.1 Patescibacteria group bacterium
AGAGATATTTCAATATCAGAGTAATCAACTCCAGCATACAAATCTTTTATTTTATTTGATACATTAACACTGATAACATCTCGGTTCGAAATTAAAAAATCGTCGTCAGGCTCGAAATTATTTAACCCTAAAATTTCATCATTTATAAAACTTGTGATATTAATAATATTATTATTAATTTCCCTACCCGTAATTGCTTGATCAAAAAGTGTTTTTTCTCTAATTTCCTCATTATTTGGCAACTGTATTTTTGTGATCAAACTACCCACATCATTTTTAAAAAAATTACAATAGTTTAAATACCTTTCAGCCTCGTCTGAATTGTCAAAGAAATGAGCCTTTTTTATAATTGAAAAATTAGCGCCTTCCTGTAATAATTCTCTTAATTTGTGAATTAGTGTATCAAAAAATGGAATCGATGGTCTAGCATTCATTATATTTTCTTTGTGTATATGTAAAGAAAGTATTTGTCTATCTTCAATAACAATCGAAACTAATTCATCAATATCTTCTTTGTAAATTTGAGCAATTATATCTAATGTCTTAACTAATGTCTTTTCAAAGTCCTTATTTTCAATCTGGTAATTGCTAATGTATGGTTTTTATTATTTTACCTTAAATTACAGAATCTCTCTTTTTTGCGTCGATCCGCCATTTAGTTCCGCGTTGATCCGCTTATAAATAATATAGAAGCGGATTTACGCTGATTAGTACGCGGATACGCGCGAATATATTCGTAATACTTGGTAAATCACCCTTATGACAAAAAATAAAACTGACGAAAAAGACAGCGAAAAGGGCTCTGCTATGATGAAACAACTCTTAGCGGACGAAAAAAACAAAATTAAAATTCCCCAAGCCGGAGACCTGATAGAAGGCGCGGTAATTGATATAGGCAAACAGACCTTATTTATGGATTTGGGTCCGATTGGCACCGGGGTAATTTACGGCCGCGAACTCCAAGACGGTTTTGGCACGCTTAAGTCGCTGAAAGTCGGAGACAAACTCAAAGCAACGGTCATTGATCCGGAAAATGACGAAGGATATGTCGAGCTCTCAATTAGAACCGCCAGCTATGAATTGGCTTGGGAAGATATTTATAAAAAGATGCGAGACGGCGAGGTTGTTTCCATCAAAATCAAAGAAGCAAACCGCGGCGGATTAGTAGCCGAGCTTTATGGCATCAAAGCTTTTTTGCCTGTCTCGCAATTAGCCAACGAGCATTATCCTCGCGTCGAGGAAGGCGATAAATCGCAAATTTTGACGCTCTTAAATAAATTTATCAATCACGAAATGAGAGTTAAGGTCATCGACGCCAACAAGGAAGACGAGAAATTAATCCTTTCCGAAAAAGAAACCTACGCCGACGAAGAGAAAAAAGCGATTTCACTGCTTAAAGCCGGTGATGTCGTGGAAGGAGTTGTCAGCGGAGTCGTTGATTTTGGAGCTTTTGTCAAGTTTAATCTGCCCGGCGAAATACCCAAAAATGGCGGAAAAGAACTGGAAGGATTGGTGCATATTTCCGAGCTTGCCTGGCAATTGATTGAAAACCCAAGAGACATTATCCGAGTTGGAGATAAAATTCAAGCCAAAATAATCGGCATTGACGGAACAAGAATTTCTTTGTCTCTCAAAGCTCTCAAGGAAGATCCTTGGCATATACTTAAATATAAGGTTGGGGATATTGTCGATGGCAAAGTCCACAAAATTACGCCTTACGGAGCTTTTGTCTATCTTGATAAAGATATCCATGGCTTAATTCATATTTCCGAGCTCGGAAGCATTGACGAGGCTAAAAAAGTTTTGGCTATCGGAAAAACCGAAAAATTCAAAATTATTTCCCTTGAACCGAAAGAGCACCGCATGGGATTGGCTTTGGCCTCAAAAATTCCTAAAACCGCCAAACCTGCGGCAGAAACGCCAAAAACCGAAACCACAAAACATGAAACAAAGAAAGAAGAAGCCAAGCCAGAAGCGAAAAAAGTTGAAGTCAAGAAAACTGAAATGAAAAAAGAAGCGGGGAAAGAAAAAACTGAAATGAAAAAATCCGAAACTAAAGAAAAAGCTGGTACGAAAGAAAAACACTCCTCCGATCCTCTTTCGCCAAAAGCTTCAGAAGGACAAGGACACAGTAAAACTACAAAAGACAAGCCGAAAAAAGAAACAAAAGCGAAGAAACCGGCTCGCCTCGATTTGCCGGAAGCAAAGCGGGCAGCGAAAAAAACAGCTAAGAAAAAATAGCGCAATATTAAAAAACTCGGCGACTCAAATCGCCGAGTTTTTTTACGTGAATTAATAAAATTTTTCAAACACAAATGACGAGTTTCATGAAATTAAATGTAATTTTTTTTTAACATATCCTCTTCATCTTTTAAAAACATCATCGTTTCTTTTTTTAACATTTTTCTTATTTTCTTGAATTTATCGGGCGATAATAAAAAATTCAAATCTTGATCAATTATCGTTTCGTTTATTTTTTTATCAATAAAATTTATCAATGTTCGAAAAAAATAAGCCAAATCGCTGTTTTTTCTTCTTTCTATTATAACTTTTTCATTATAGCCAAGTCCTTGCATAAAAAAATAATGAATATCGTATAAATCACGGCCGGCAATCGCTTTTTTTCTTTCCCGGCGATCAATCAGCGCTACCAGCTTATTCGCAAACATAGTTTCCGCCGTTTGACAAACTATCGTCCGATCAATATCATCCAATTTAAAAGCTTGATAGGTGTTAGCTTTTGGCGCGGGAAAAGTTATATCTATTTTAATCGTATTTCTTAAATTTATCTTAGCCTGATATTTCAAAAAATATTGCGGAACTTTTTGACTTTGATCTTTTATTTCCAAACCCAGCTCGCTAAAAATATTTTCCAGCTCTTTTTTTAACATTTTAATTTTCTCTTTCTCTCCCGTATAATCAAAATCAAGGTCAACTGAAAATCTATCCAAAAAACCCAGCATCGCCGCGCATGTCCCGCCTTTAAAATATAACGAGCTTGCCAGTGTCTTATTATCGTAAATCGCCGATAACAAGCGATAAAGCCAAGCTTTATGAATTGTGTCTCTTGAATTTGGTAAAATCATCATAAATATTGAAGTTTAAATTTATTTAACATAGCGCTCCGCGGTCAAAGGGTAACCGATTGTTTTTTGAATTTCTTTCACCTTTTTCCAATCAATTAATTTCTCACCGTCAAAATACGCCTTCGAGTTAAAATATAATAAATCCGCTATCGCTCGCTCAATTGTGGCGGTTTTTACGCCATGCTCATCAATAATTCCGGCCGGCTGAAATAAATATAAATCTTTTAACTTTCTTGAATAATAATGATTATCGCCAATGGAAAATTTCTTGCTTTGCGAACTGATAAAAGTTATGCCGTGAATATTCTGCTGAATTATTCCGGCTTGAGTAAGCACTGTCTCTGTGCTTACATAAGCAAATCCATGCAAAGCTTTAATTCCCAGCATTATCGGATTAATTTGATCCACAGGCTTTAAAGAATAAAATCCTTTATAAATACCAAAAAGCAATCCTCTTTTTTTATATCTTTTAATCAAAGTATAAAGAGTATTAGGATTTTTTATTTGCCACAAACTAGCTAAGTCTTGCGTATGAAAAATAGACTCCCCCAGTCGAGCTATTTGAACAAATTTATCATCTTGCCTTTGTTTTATCTTTTTTGGCTTATTATTCATAATAGTTTATCCTGTACTTATATGTACAGGATAACACAACTATAGATTTTGTCAAGGTTTGAAATTTCATACCGCCGCAAATGACGAGTTTCATAAAATTAAATTATTTAAAAAATTATTATTCAAAATCTCGCTATCACTATACCAAATATAAACCGTTTATACAAAAATATTAATCCCGCCCCAAATCCCCTGTTCCAGCCAAAATACCAATATTATTCGTTTAACAAATAATTATTCGAGATCGCTTTAAAAGAATTCCTTTCATTTCCGATATGGGATTTTTTTCTCGCGACAACTCCCTCTCTTTCGCATTCTGAATTAAGCATGCTTTTCCCGATGGCTATCTCAAGCATCTCATCAACATTTTTTGGCAAAGAAAAATTTTCGTCTAATATCGGCACAGTTTCCAAACGCAAAGAATCGCACATCCCCTTAAAATCTTCAAATTCTAAAAATTTTCCAAACTTTATATTATAAACATTGAAGAAAAAAACTTTCTGTCCTCTAATTTTGTAGGGATTTTTTTGTATTCCTTCGCCTACAATTTCTCCTTGTATGGCAAAATTATCATACAATTTTTCTTTTAAATTTAATTCCCGCGCTATTTTCCACTGTGTTGTTTCGCCTTCCTGTAATTCTAAATTCCGGCTGCAAACTCCGAAAACACCGTCTTTTTTATAATAAGTAACTGAAGAGCCGTCCAGCTTTTCGGTCATATAATAACTATCCAAAACCTCAGCCATATTTTGGATGCGCTCTTCATCCGTCTTGGGAAGAAAAGAGGGAAACGCGCCTTTCACTATTCCCGACAAGCAAGGCGAAACCGGTTGCTCATATTTTATGATGCCCAATATATTAGATATGTCTAATCCTATTTCTAATTTAATCTTTTCCATGTTCTTTTGTTTACTAAGTGTCAAATACCAATCATCTTTTATTTTTTCCAAATTTCCATAATTATTTAATATTGTTAACGGTAAAATAAGCCCTTGACTAACAGTGCCTCTTAATTTAATCGTTCGAAGACGAATTCCCTCCACTTCTTTTCCCTCGGATAACATTTTCTTAAGCTTATTTCCTTTGAGCAAAAAATCATATTCGGGTTTTACAGGAAGGAAAGAATCAATTTCAAAATACAAAACAAAATCATCTATTTTAAATTGATCTTTCATCACTACCACCCACCAGCCTTTTACTCTGGCCGCTTCAATTTTATCAGCGCCGGGAATATTTTTTAATTCTTCTATCTTTGCGATAGTCGCTAAATGTCTCATAATTTTTATAACTATTAATTGCGCTTAAAAGTTTACTCAAGCATCCTTCAAATATTCCTTAATCCGCTCGCTATCTTCATTTTGTTTCCTGCCCTTAAAATATATCTCAATAAATTCGATGCCAATCATTTCTACGGTTTAACTTTTCTCAATATACGCGTAAATTATTCTCAGGTCTTTTTTCTTTAAACTCCGGCAAAAAAATCTCGCCTTAACAATATACACTGATTCGGTTTTTGTAATAATATTGAAATGTTTGCCGATTCCCAAAGGCGATTCATTTAAAACTTTTTTAAATTCAACCAAGTCGCTATCCAGCGACCTGAATTTTTTTGACAGCTTCTTAAAATCTTTTTCAAATTCTATCGTATTTCTAAAGTTCATTATCGTAGTTTCTTACCGAATGATCATTATCGCGATAAAAAACGGTTTCGTAGCTTATTTCCTCCCCCATCTTATGAACTCTCCATGGGGTGTCCGAGTGCGAATAATCGCTCAGTTCACTGGCATTTTTCCAAGCCAAACGCGCCAGCACTTCATCGATATGCTGGATCTCTTGGGCTGACAAAGCTTTCAGATCAGCCGATCGTCTCGGCAAATATTTTTTCTGCTCATGTTGAAAATACTTACTCTTGATTTTCTCAATCTCGCCTCTCTCCGCCATCTGATCGGTAATTCCCTTAAACTCAATCGGCGTCGGACCAAAATGATTTTTGATATATCTGGCGCCAGTCAGTTGCTCCTCGAATTTTTCGTAATAATCAAAGTCTATAAAATAGAGAAGCTTATAAATCGCCGTTTCACCGATGTTCGGTCGCGATCCCGCTTTTTCCAACAGATACAACAAAACTTCTTTGAATTTTCTCACATTGGCCTGCGGCAGAATAATTCTCATTTCCGGTTTAATGTTTTTCTCAATTTTTTCTTCCTTAAAGTCAACTTCAATTTCTTTTTTATCAGCCTTCAAAAAATCACCCAAAGACATATTAAAAATCCCCGCCAGCTTTTGCGCTTCGGTAATAGTCATGTCACGATTGCCCTGCTCAATCTCCATATAGGTCGGCCGAGAAACTCTAATCTCCTTCGCCAAATATTCCTGCGTCATCTCGCAATTCTTTCTTTGCTCTTGAATAAATTTTGCAAGTTTAGTCATATTCATATGATTAAATTAGTTCCTATTGAAATAATCCCAATTTTCTGTCATTCCGATCAGCCAGTGGGCGGAGAGGAATCCCTTAAACATCAAAAACAGCAAGTATAAGCGATTTCTCCTTGAAGTCGAAATGACAAAGTTTTTATTTTTTCAATAATAAAAAACTATTTCAATAATAACTAAATTATATCCTATGTAAAAATATTTGTCAATAGAATTGTAAATAAGATTGACAAAGATTATTTTTTACATTATCGCCAAAACTAATAAAAAAAGAAGCAAAAATTTAATCAATAATTGCCTCTAATAACTGCTGTTCATTACCCAATAAAATATCGTTTGCGGATTTCCATAAATCGTCCATTAACTCTTTATTGGAAGTGAGATCCTCTGTATCTACAACGGGGTTTAATAAAATCACCTGCTCACTTTCATTCTGCATATAACCTCTGTCTAATTGAAAAACGAAGCGATTTTTCGCCGACGGCGAGATAAAATCCGCATTGATCGGAGGCGCAAAAAACAATGATGCTTTGATTTTTTCCGAATTTTCCTTAAATTTCATTTTTACCTGCTCATAATGCCTGCTTCTTAAAAGCGGTATGCCGGAATTTTTTATCGCGGCAAACAATTCACCGAAATCTATATTTCTTTCTTCTTTCCATTTTTGATCGTCGAGTTTTATCAAAAATTCAAAAAAACTTCTTTGCTCCGGCGTTAACTGAAATTTTCCATTTAAAATATTCTTTGGTCTTACGGCGTTATCGTAAATATCGCAAACTTTAATCTCAAAATTATAACAGTAATCCAAAATAATTTTGTATTTTTCCGGATTGAATATTTTCGGCTCAATCTTTATTAACGGCGATTGTAGCGGCGCCGTTGATGACTGAATAAAATCACTCTCGCTCAAACCCGGCAAAGGCAAGCGATTATTTTGAATCAAGCTATTTTTCTTTTTAATATTTTCCAGCGCTTTTATCAGCCGATCAATCACTTCTTGCGGCGCATCGCCAATGCTCACTGCGTCGTTTAATTCCGCAATCAATTCCTTTTCATTTTTATATTCGCCATTAACTATCTCTTTAAATTCCCCTTCAACAATATTTTTCTTAGTAAAATTTTGATTCATTTTTTTTGTTTAATATACTACATGCCATAAATCCCCCTAACCCCCTTTTCAAAAGGGGGAATATTTTTATTATCTCTTTTCCTCAAAATACTTCCTCCCCCTCAACTCCGCTGGCAAATAATCCTGCTCCACTGGTTCGGTGAAATTCGGATTATATTTATAATCCTTGCCATAGCCGATATTTTTCATCAAATCCGTCGGCGCGTTTCGGATATGAAGAGGCACCGGATACGCCGGCAGATTTTTTATATCTTCCTGAACCCGCTGATAAGCCGCGTACAGCTCATTGCTTTTCGGAGCGCGCGCCAGATACGCGACGACCTGGGCTAAATTGACATTGCACTCCGGCATGCCGATAAAATGGCAGGCCTGATACGCCGCTACCGCTTGAGCCAAAGCGTTGGGATCCGCAAGACCGATGTCTTCGGAAGCAAACCGCGCCAATCGCCTCGCCACAAAAAGCGGATCTTCTCCGGCTTCCAGCATCCGCCCCAGCCAATAAAGCGCGGCATTAACATCGCTCCCCCGCATTGATTTATGCAAGGCGGAAATTATATTATAATGCTCTTCGCCGTCGCGATCATACAGCAAATGCGTTTTTTGCAAAGATTCCTTAATCGCATCGCCGCTAATTTCCATGGCGCCGTTTTTATCTTTCGGAGAAAATTTCGCGGCCAGCTCCAGCGCGTTCAAGGCGGTCCGCGCGTCATTGCCGGACATACCGGCTAAAAATTTTATTGTTTGCGGCGCGATTTTAATTTTAATATTCCCCAGTCCTTTTTCTTTATCTCCTAAAGCGCGCCGCAATATCCGCTCGATTTCCGGAATTCTCAAGGCTTTAAAAATAAAAACCCGGCATCGGGAAAGAAGCGCCGAATTAACTTCGAACGAAGGATTTTCCGTAGTCGCGCCAATCAAAATAATCGCGCCATTTTCCACATACGGCAAAAAAGCATCCTGCTGAGCTTTATTGAAACGATGAATTTCATCAACGAATAAAATTGTTTTTTGGCCGTTGAATTCTCGAGACTTCTCGGCGTTTCGAACGACTTCGCGAATATCTTTTACGCTTCCGCTTGTCGCGCTCAACTGAATAAATGCCGACTTGGTCATCTTGGCGATTATACGCGCCAAAGTTGTTTTTCCCGTGCCGGGCGGCCCCCAAAAAATCATTGAAGGCGCTCCGTCTTTTTCAATCGCCAAGCGCAAAATCTTTCCTTCCCCGACAATTTCTTCCTGCCCCAAAAAATCATCGAAATTCTCCGGCCGCATTCTTTCCGCCAAAGGAATAAAACCCTTCAAATTATTTTTGAAAGGTTGTTTTTTCTCTTGTTTAGTTTCGCCGAATAAGTTCATAAGCGGAAGGGGTGAGATTTGAACTCACGATACCTGTAAAGGTATACTGGTTTTCGAAACCAGCGCGTTCAGCCGCTCTGCCACCCTTCCGTACATACAATAAAGGTCGTTTAAAATTATTTCGAAATTTTAAACTCCAACATTTTTCATTTTAAATTTTTAATTTTAAATTTAGCGAAGCGACAGTGCCCTTGGAGGGAATCGAACCCCCATCTCCGCCTTAGGACGGCATTGTTCTATCCATTGAACTACAAGGGCGTTAAAACATAATTTACTATATCAATATTTAAGCAATTAGTAAACCCCTTTCACCTCTTGCTTTTTATCTATTTTCTGGTAAACTGGTATCATATTAACATATTAACAAATAATTTTGTTTTTTAAATTATGGAATTTTTGTTAAAATGTTTATATGTTAAAATAATTTCGGGCCGTTGGCGCAGCTGGTAGCGCGTCTCGATGGCATCGAGAAGGTCGCCGGTTCAAGTCCGGCACGGTCCACTCGACTCGTTTCTCGATTTCATCGAGAAACTCGCTCGCGGTAAACCATTCTGCCAAATTAATTCTTACTTGTTTACATAAAACGAGTCGAGCTCCCCTTTACATTTTTGTTCTGTTTAATCGCCAACAAGGCGATTTTTTGTTATAATTAATCCAGCTTTGACATTATCCTTGTTTAGTAATCGCGCAGGGGTATTTTGGCTTCTTAATTTAAAAAAATAATTTGATCGCATATGGATACAAAAGAAAATATTTTTGCGGAAAATAAATGGTATAGAAAAACTGCCAATGAAATTTTTGAAACGCTTGATTCGAATGAATGCGGCCTGTCCAAAAAAGAAGCGGGGAAACGAATCGATAGCTATGGCTTCAATAAATTGCCGGAAGCAAAAGTTGACAGTTTGGCGGCTATTTTTTTTCGGCAGTTTCAGAGCTCCTTGATTTATATTTTATTTGCCGCGGCATTGATAGTTTTCGCAATGGGTGAAACCATAGATAGCGTTATTATTTTTGCTGTTCTTTTTTTTAACGCGACCATTGGTACAATCCAGGAAGGAAAAGCTCAAAATACGCTTCTTGCTTTAAAAAAATTTACGGAAACTTCGGCGACAGCGATGCGCGACAATAAAGAAATAATCATTAAGAGCGCGGATTTGGCGCCGGGCGATATTATTTTTCTTCAAGAGGGAGAAAAAGTTCCGGCAGACGCAAGAATTCTTTCCGCAAACACGCTTAAAATAAACGAAGCAATCCTTACGGGAGAATCGGATCCCGTGTTAAAAAGCAATGCCGCCATGGAAAGTGAAAATTTATCCGTTGCGGATCAAAAAAATATGATTTTCAGCGGCACTCATATTGTAAGCGGCAACGGCAAAGCGATAGTTGTAGCCACGGGGCTCGCGACAGAGTTCGGTAAAATAGCGCAAAAAATCGCCGATATCAAGACCGAACTTCCGTTGAAAAAAAATATCCAATATCTTTCCCGACTAATCGTGATCGCTGTTTTTTTTATTAGTATTTTCATAATATTTTTTGGCGTTGCGTCCGGCAATCCATTAAAAGAAATGTTCATGATCGCCGTCGCGCTTTCTGTTTCTATAATTCCCGAAGGCCTTCCGATCGTTATGACCTTGGTTTTGGCAATTGGGGTTCAAAGAATGAGCAAGCAAAACGTATTGGTAAAAAAACTTCAGGCGGTGGAAGCGCTGGGACAGACGCGGATAATCGCGGTTGATAAAACAGGAACATTGACCAAAAACGAATTGATCATTCAAAAAGTTTACGTGGACAAAAAAATTTTTGAAGTAAAAGGAATCGGGTACGAGCCAAAAGGCGAAATTAATTTTAATAATAAAGCGGTAGATCATTTAAATCACCCCGAACTGATTTTGAGCGGCAAGATCGCGGCGTTTTGCGCAAACGCAAGACTATCGTTAATAGAAGAAACGAATACATGGAATGTGTCGGGAGACCCGACTGACGCGGCTATGCTGGTTTTTTCCAAGAAAATCGGATTTCATAAAAATATTTTAGAAAGAGAAGCTCCTATAGTTTCTGAGCTTCCTTTCAATTATTTGTATAAATATCATGCCGTTATGCGAACCGTGGACGGAAAAAATTTCTTGTGCGTCGTAGGCGCGCCGGAAAAAGTTTTATCAATGTGCAAAAAAATATGGCATAAAGGACGGTCGGAAAAATTTGATATCAATGAAAGAAAAAAACTGGATGCGATATTTTTTGATATGGCAAAAAAAGGATTCCGCGTAGTAGCTTACGCGATAAATAGCGACGCCGCGCGTTCTTTGGATCCCAATTCAATGCCGCCTCTTGCTTTTGTGGGATTTTTTGCCATTAAAGACGCTCTAAGGCCTGAGGTTGTTCCGGCAATGAAAAAAGTCAATTGCGCCGGTATGCGCGCGGTGATGATCACGGGAGATCATCCTCTTACCGCGGAAGCTATCGCGCGCGACGCGGGAATTTTTCACGACGGCGATATTTCGCTTACGGGTGAAGATATTGATAATATGGATGATGAAGCTTTATCGGCAAAACTTGCTTCTACGAGCGTTTTCGCGCGCGTTACTCCGGAACATAAACTTAGGATCATTCAAGCGTATAAAAAGAAAGGAGAAATTATAGCAATGACGGGAGATGGAGTTAATGACGCCCCTTCATTAGTCGCGGCCGACCTTGGCGTGGCAATGGGCAAGATTGGAACCGAAGTGGCAAAAGAAGCCTCGGATATTATTTTGCTCGATGATAATTTTGGCAGCATTGTTTCGGCGGCCGAAGAAGGAAGAAGCATTTATAAAACTATAAAAAAGGTCGCTCTTTATCTTTTTTCCACGAGCGCGGGCGAAGTTTTTGTGATTGTTAGCGCTATTGTTTTGGGGTTTGGGCTTCCTATTTTACCGTCTCAAATTATTTGGCTTAATTTTGTGACCGATGGTTTTCTTGTTGTTTCATTGGCAATGGAGCCGAAAGAAAAAAATTTATTAAACGGAGGGTTTAAGCGCCCCAATAAATACTTATTTGACAAATTAATGCTTGAAAGAATGCTGCTTATGGCGCTTACAATGGCAGCTGGAACACTTTTTCTTTTTTGGGAGTACTTCTCCGCCCAAGGCGGATCCGCCTTGGGCGGAGAAACCAACCCCGCGAAAGCGTGGACAGTTTCTCTTACAGTGCTGGCGGTATTCCAGTGGTTTAACGCTTGGAATTGCCGTAGCGAGGATAAGTCAATTTTGCAAATGAACCCTTTTTCCAATAAATATCTTTTTGGCGCGACATTCATTATAATCATGCTTCAGCTTGCCGCAATTTATACGCCGTTTATGCAAAAAATTCTGAATACCGTTCCGCTGGAAACTTCCGATTGGCTAAAAATAATAACAGTCGCTTTTTCCATTGTTTTGGTTGAAGAAATACGAAAGTTTTTTCGGCGCAGGAAAAAAATAATTAATGCGGCTTAGCGCGTTAATTATAACCGCGCCGCGGCGATTAATATTTTAATAAAATTTTATTCTGAAAAAAAGCTGCCTGAAACATCAAGCAGCTTTTTCTTGCTAATTTTATAAAAACTCTACGCTTTTTTCATCAATTTTTGAAACTCTTCTTTTTCAATCGTTTCTTTTTCGATCAAAATACCGGCTATTTCGTCCAATTTTTTCCTCCGTTCAGTAATAATTCTTTCCGCAGTCTTGCGCGCGTCTTCAATAAATTTGGCTACCTCATTGTCTATCTCCGATGCAATTTTTTCCGAATAATGAATGCGCTCGCCCAGCTCTCTCCCCAAAAACACCATCTCTCCGGTCCGGGCAAACGTTACCGGACCGATCTTGTCGCTCATTCCATAGCGCGTCACCAAATCCCTGGATAACTCGGATAATTTCCCTAAATCGCTGGTCGCCCCGGTAGTTAATTCCGAAAAAACGACTTTTTCCGCGACAAACCCTCCCAGCAAAACAGCCAGCTGATCAACAAATTCTGATTTTGTTTTCAAATATCTATCTTCGGAGGGAAGCTGCAATGTGTACCCGGCGGCTTTTCCGCGCGAAATAATGGAAATTTTATGAACCGGATCCGTATGAGCAAGCGAGGCGGAAACTAAAGCGTGACCCGCTTCATGATAAGCGGCGATTTTTTTCTCCCGTTCGTTTAAAAGATGGCTTTTTCGCTCCGGGCCCATCATAACTTTTTCGATTGATTCCAAAAACTCCGTCTGGGTTATTTTTTTCTTTTCTCGCCGCGCCGCTAAAATCGCGGCTTCATTAGCCAGATTAGACAAATCCGCTCCGGAAAAACCGGGAGTGCGAGAAGCGATTACTCTAAAAATAACATCCTTGTCCAAATGCTTGGCTTTGGCATGAATTTTCAAAATCGCTTCCCTGTCATTGATGTCCGGATCGTCTAAAACCACTCTCCTGTCGAAACGCCCCGGCCTCAGCAAAGCCGGATCAAGAACATCAGGCCTATTGGTCGCCGCCATAACAATTACGTTAGTATCTGTTTCAAAACCATCCATTTCCACTAAAATTTGATTAAGCGTCTGCTCGCGCTCGTCGTGCCCTCCGCCCAAACCCGTTCCCCGCTGCCGCCCTACCGCGTCAATTTCATCGACAAATAAAATCGCCGGCGCGTTTTTCTTTGCCATCTTAAAAAGATCCCTTACGCGGCTGGCGCCGACGCCGACAAACATCTCCACGAATTCCGAACCGGAAATGCTGAAAAACGGCACCCCCGCTTCTCCCGCCACGGCGCGCGCCAAAAGAGTTTTTCCCGTTCCCGGGGACCCCATCAGCAATACACCGCGCGGAATGCGAGCTCCCATATCGGTAAATTTTTTGGGGCTTTGCAAAAAATCAACGATTTCCTTAAGCTCTTCCTTCGCTTCTTTTACGCCAGCCACATCTTTAAAAGTTATTTGATTTTTATCTTTTCCCGGCCAATATATCCTGGCCCGAGACTGGCCAAAACTCATTGCCTGGACATTTCCCTGCTGAAGGCGGGAAAGCATCATCCAAACAAAACCGATTAAAAGCAAAAAGAAAAATATTGAAGGAACAATGCTGACTAAAAAATCTTTTCCGCTTCCGTCGCTCACTTCAATATTTGCCGCCGCGATTTTTTCCGGCGCTACTCCGTAATTTTTCAGCGAATCGGTCAAAGAAGACTGTTCTTTGAGAGAAGTTTCTTTTGCGCCGTCGTTTAAAACAATTTCCAATTCATCTCCCGTAACTTTTACTGATTTCACTTTTCCTTCATTGATCTGAGACACTAATTGGCCAATGGAAACCGTCTCCGGTTTCTTGCCGGAAGAATTGGAAAAAGTGAACATGGCGGAAATCGCCAAAAAAACCAAGAAAATAATTGCTATTTGTTTTGCCAGTTGATTCATTAGAATGCAAACTAAAAATTAAAAGTGAAAAGTTAAAAATGAATGTGTCCCGAGTTCTCGGGACTCCAAAATTTTTCATTTTTCATTTTTTGTTTTTAATTTTTTCGAATAATTTTATCAATTAAATTAAAAATGTCCTGCTTTGAAGTAGCAATCAGCAAGAATTTCTTTTCATCGTCAACCGCGTAATTTAAAGCAATATTTTCAACCCCTAAAGGCAAATACCTTATATCAAAATTATTATGCCTATTGCTGTTAAACTGTTTTTCCGGATCATAAATTCCGGAATCACCCATAAACATCGCCTCGGTGCTTTTACGCATATCGGACTCCCAGCTTCGCGCGAATACGGAAATATCAAACAATTTTTTTGGCTTAAGAACAAGTCCTAGCCGCAAATAATTTTTTTCCGGATAATTAAAAGCTATTAAATTATAATCTTTCTCTAAAACATTGGCAATGGAATCAGGCACAATAATATTCAGGCTTTTTCTAAAATTTTCCAACCCTAAGCTTTGCCGCCCGTCTTTATCTTTTAGTATTATCCTGTATATCCCGGATGGCATGGCGCTAGAAAAATATAATTTGATATCATTATTCAAGTCGGCATTTAAATCCGCCTTAATATCCGCCTCCGCAACGTCGGCAACAAAAACTTCGGAATCAGCATTAATGGAAAGAGAATTATCAATCGGCTTATTTATAATATAAAAATAATAAACGCCGGCGCCTGCTCCGGCAATAATCAAAACCGCGAAAAACAATTTAACAAATTTTCTTAAAAAAGAGTTTGAGCTGTCTTCTTTAATAATTTCCTCTATTGATCTCTTTTTGCTCTCCAAAGAAGGAGGAATTGATGAAGTCGGATTAAACGATCCCGCAAACTTACGAGACTGTCCAGGAGCAGCCGAAAAAATTCTCGCCGGCGGCGGCATTATTAAACTTTCTTTATACTCACTATCGCTATTACCCAAAGACGACTGCCTTGCCAGCCTTGCTTCGGGAGATAAATTTTCAATTTCCTCTGCCAGTTTTCCCATACTTTGTGATTTTCTGAAAAACGCGTTAGCCGAAGAAGCGGGAATAATGGGCTTAGAGACAGATGCGATTTTTTCTTCTCCGGCCGCGGCGGATTTTTTTTCATTAACTAGTCCGGTTTCAAACAAATTAGACCTGTCTAAAACCTGGCTAATCGGCGTTTTTGAACCAATGACATCTTTGAGTTTTTCAATTGGTTTTAATATTTCCGCCATTACTTCTGCCTTAGGATTCTCCTTTCCTGCAGCGGGCGTATCTACCGGTAAATTTTTAGGAACCGATGAAACTGGAGCTGAAATAGAAGCTGGGAACGAAGTTGGATCTGGAGTTGGACGTTTTATTTCCTTGCGAGAAACATTTGCTTGAGAAGAAACAGAAGCTAAAGAAGAAATAGCGGAAGCCGCGCCGTTATTTCTCGCCGGACTATTTTTGATTTTTTTTAAATCATCTTCCATTGTCCGAATAAACGGCTTATTGGAATTATGGCTCACGAAACTTTTATCATCCGTGTTTTCCATATTTTTAATTTTTCTTTTTATTATAAACTAAAGAAAAAAAACTTACAGAATGCCTTAAGCCAATGGCAAGTTTTTCGCGGTAAGATTCACTCTGCCCAAATGATCGATAGCCTTAACTTTTACCCGAACGCTATCGCCCACTTTCAAAATATCGCTCACGGCATTTACTCTATATTCGGCTATTTCAGAAATATGAAGCAGTCCTTCGCTTCCGGGGAAAATTTCCACGAAAGCTCCAAAATCAATTATTCTAGTGACTCTTCCTTGATAAATTTCCCCTACTTTAGCTTCGCGCGTCAAATCATTGATCCATTTGACGGCCCGCAGGGCCTCTTTGGCGTCTTTTGATGTCACTAAAACCAATCCGGAATCATCAATATCAATAGTTACATTTGTTTCCTTGATAATTTGATTTATCATCTTGCCTCCGGGTCCGATAACATCTCTGATTTTATCCGGATTAATAAAAAAACTGGTAATGCGCGGCGCGTATTTGCTCATTTCCGGCCTTGGACTCGCGAGAACCTTGTTCAGCTCGCCTAAAATATACAAGCGCGCTTCTTTTGCCTGTAAAATTGTTTCTTGAAAAATTTTAGAACTGATGCCGTCTATTTTTACATCCATTTGCAGCGCCGTGACGCCATTCTTGGTTCCGGCAACTTTCAAATCCATATCGCCGTAATGGTCTTCCGGCCCTTGAATATCGGTAAGGATTTTATAATTTCCTTTCTCGTCGCTCATCAAGCCCATAGCAATTCCAGCGGCTTGAGTCTTAATCGGAACGCCGGCATCCATCAAAGCCAAGCTTCCGGCGCAAACGCTCGCCATAGAGGAAGAGCCGTTTGAGGATAAAATTTCCGAGACAACGCGGACCGTATAAGGAAAATCTATTCTTGAAGGCATTAAAACATCCAAAGCTCTTTCAGCCAAAGCTCCATGCCCAATCTCGCGCCTGCCCGGACCGCGCAATGGCTTTACTTCTCCTATCGAGTATGGCGGAAAGCAATAATGAAGCATAAAAGTTTTTGTCCCGTCTATTTCAATTCCTTCAATCGTCTGCTCGTCGCCCGGAGCGCCCAGAGTTACTACGCCCAAAGACTGGGTTGTTCCTCTCTTGAAAAGCGCCGATCCATGAGTTCTTGGAAGCACGCCGGCTTCTATTTCCAGTTTGCGCACCTCGGTCAAAGATCTTCCGTCCGGCCGCTTATTGGAGCCAATAACATTCTTGTGAACCACTTTATTGATTATTTCATCCATTAGCGCTGCCGCTTCCGCCCACTTTTCTTCGCCAAATTTTTCAACGACAAATTCTTTTAATTTGCCCGTAAGCTCGTCCGTCTTTCTCACCGAAATTTCTTTGTCTTTTTCATAGACGACCTCGTCGATCTTCCCGTCCAAAAATTCTTCCACTGCTTTTTCTACTTCTTTCGATGGTTTTATAAGAGCCACTGCGTCTTTTGCTTTGCCTATTTCTTTGATAATGCCTTGCTCAAATTTTATTATTTTTTCAATTTCTTTTTCTGCCAAAAGTTCAGCTGCAAAAATTTCTTCTTCATTGATCTCCTTGGCGCCGGCTTCAACCATATTGATTTTTCCCGATGTCCCGCTAACTACCAAATCAAGCGAACTTTTTTCCCGTTCTTCATAACTGGGATTAAAAATATTTTTTCCATCCGCTCTCGCGACCCTCACCGCTCCCACCGGACCTGCCCAAGGAATACTGGAAACTCCCAAAGCCAAAGAAGCGGCAATAATTGACGGAATATCGGGATCATTCTCGCCGTCTACGGAAAGTATGGTTAAAATAACCTGAACTTCGTTTCTCATTCCTTCCGGAAAAAGCGGCCTCAATGTCCTGTCGATCAAGCGGCCTGATAAAATCGCCTCGTCCGAAGGGCGCGTTTCACGTTTGATAAACCTGCTGCCTTTGATTTTCCCGGCCGCGTAAAGCTTTTCTTCGTAATCGATGTAAAGCGGAAAAAAGTCAAGCCCGGCGCGCGGCTGTTTGCTCATTACGGCGGTTGCCAAAATAACCGTGTCGCCATATTGCACTGTTATTGAACCGTTGGCGAGGCAAGCAAGCCTTCCGCTCTCAACAGTAAGAGTCTTTCCTCCAAATTCAATGCTAAATTTTTTTACTGCCATAATTTCTCTGTATTCATCCTGAAACTTTTAGAATAATAGCCAAACTTTTGCAAAGCTCGAAAATCCTAAAATCGAATATCAAACCCATTTTAACATATTAACATTTTAACATTTTAACAACCGCGAGTTTAATAGAAAATAAACCTTGAGTCCTACGTTAGAATGCTAGAACGTTAGGATGTTAAAAAGAAAACTGATTTCGCGCTTAGAATTTCTTTATTAGACCAGCCTTTCAGAGATGAAAGTGTTATTATTTTTTTTAATTTTTAAATCTAAATTTCTAAATGATTTTTTAATCATTCGGAAATTATGGAGCTAAAAATTACTTATTTTTGTTTTCTGGCGTAATCCAAATAATATTCGCAAAACTTTTCGATATCCGCCAAGCGCTCTTGCGTTATTTCATAAATCTCTTTTGAAGAAATTTCCCAGTAAATATGCGTCATCCGATTGCGATAACTGGCCAGTTTCTTGTTTTTTTCGGCAAAATCATTCGGAATAATTCCCAATTTTCCCAAGGATAAAATTATTTCCTGATAATCTTTGGTTTTTACCGGAAGACGAGATAAAATATGCGCGCCAATCGTCAAAACTCCCTCAAGCGCTCGCCTTAAATGATGCTCGCATAAGCCATAGTTCTTCTTATCCGCTTTGAATTCTTCAAACGGCATAGAAGAAAACTCTTTCAATGCCAAAACATTTTCTTCAATCTCGGAAATCAAATTTTTAATTTTGCTTATATCCAACGGCGCGTATTGCATCATATTTTTTCTCTTGATTTAAAAATACCGAATTAAAATAATTTTCCGTGAATTTAAAATCAAAATACTTAATCATCACTTCTTCTTTATAGTCGGCAAAAAACTTAGCCGAAGTTTCATAAATCACTTTCCCCTCGTCTATGGCTTTAAACTGCAAACTCAAAGGCGCTTCTCTCAAATAAACAATATCCGGATTGGCTGCCTTGAATGCTTTGCTAAAAACTCCGTATAAATCCCCATAGACTTCCACCGGATTTTTTACTTTTATTTTTTCATCTTCAAAAACAATTCCAATATCAATATCACTTCCCGTATGCGCTCTGCCGGAAACTCGCGAACCGAAAATAATCACCAAACCCACTTTATTTTTTTTAAGAATCTTTTTATTCAGTTTTATATTTTTTAGATTCATAAATCAGAATCTTTTATATTACTGCTTTTTGTTTTTAATCTTGCCCCAAGCGGAAATTAACAGGCAAGAAATTAGATACCAGAAAATCAAATCTATAATAAATTTGAGTAACTTGTTATTTTTTCTCCCCCGCCTGCCCCATATTGTACCTTTAACCATTTCGTAGGAAATCCATGCTCTTTAAAATAAACGCCTGTCGGACCAAGAATATTATTATTTTCTTTAATATCTACTCCTGACCCGCCTGTTGCTAAAAAGAAAAATACTACTATAAATACAATCTTTCTTAAATCCGGCTTTAGAAATTGTTTGATTGATTCTAATGTGAACATAAAAATATTTTTTAATTTATCTTCCCGTTTCCACTTCAATTCCAGTCCTTTTAATCTCGCTTGCCAAGGAATTATATTTATCGTTAAAATCTTTCAAACTGAAACCGACCGGCTCAATAGTGTAATTTATGTCAAAAATTTTTCGTTTTTTCCATAAATACTGAGACGCCTTGAAAGAATCCTTAAATTTCGGCGAAATAACGCATAAATCAATATCGCTCCATTTATGCTGTGAGCCGCGAGCGAAAGATCCAAAAAGAAAAACGCTTTTGATGGGCAAATTATCTTCCTTTAAGATATTCAGGTATCTTTTAATTTCCTTCTCTACTTTTTTTGGTATTCTTTTTCCAGCCATAAAAATAATTCTTTAAGGCTAAAGTCTAAATTTGAAATTTGAAATGAAATCCCAAATGATAAAATTTTAAATTATTTATTCATTTAATAATTTAGACTTGATTTAAAATTTAAAACTTAAAATTTAGCCTTATCAAACAAAACCTTATTGCTTAATTAAAAACTTGCTTTTCTTGCCGCTTAAGTCAATAAAAAAATCCGCTGCCTCAACCAATCGGCGCGAAACACTATCCGAGAAAGCCATTACTTCCACCAGGCATCCTTTGTTTATTTTCAGATACTCAACCAAAGGAACAAAATCTCCGTCCCCGGTCACGAGCACTACCACATCCAGCTTATCTGCCATAGCAATCGCGTCAACCGCCATTCCCACATCCCAATCGGCTTTTTTCATTCCTCCGGAAAATATCTGCAAATCTTTTTCTTTTATTTCAAATCCCTGCTTTGACAAAGCGCTCAAAAACTTTTTTTCTTCTCCGCCTTCCGTGCGGATAACATAAACAAAAGCTCTGATAAGCTGGCGGCCCGCAACCGCCGACAAAAGTATTTCTTTAAAATCGACTCTGGCATGGAAAATATTTTTCGCGGAGTGATACATATTCTGCACATCCACAAAAACGCCGACTCGCTGATTTTTATAACTGATAGAGCTTGTATTTGGTATAATTGGCATTTTTAAACATTTTTAATTATAATAAACTTTCTCTGGCTAATCCAGCGCGCAAAAATTAAAGCTTGAGAGATTTGGCAACTTTTTCATAGCGAGCTTTGTTTTTTTCTTCAAGATAATTCAGGAGATTTCTTCTCTTGGTGACCATGGTCAAAAGCCCTCTTCTTGAATGATTATCTTTTTTATGCGTACCGAGATGATCGGTTAATTCTTTAATCCTCTCCGACAAAATAGCGATTTGCACTTCCGGAGAACCGGTGTCTTTTTCGTCTCGGGCGTATTTTTTAATCAGTTTTGTTTTTTCCTCTTTCTTGATCATAAAATTATTCCTTTCGTTTAATTAATTATAATATAACATAAAAAACTTAATTGAGCAAGCTTAATGCTTGCTTAATGACTTACTTTATAGTACAGACTCTGTTTAAACCGAAAAACCTTGCCCTAAACAACAAAAAAGCCAAAAATCTATTATTGCGATAGCTTTGTCTCTGAATTTTAAATTATACATCATTTGCGCCGTTTGTCAATAAAAATTGTAAAAATGTCAAAGCCATGTGATAATGTCACCATGTAGCCAAGTAAAAATGTCACCCCTCCCTAGTTTTGTGTCATAATACTCTTAAAGATTAATTAGCTAATTTTTAAGAAAAATTATGACGCAAAAACTCATTACTATGAGCGAG
>JAHILZ010000082.1 GCA_018896765.1 Patescibacteria group bacterium
CAAACCATTCAAACACCCCTTCTGGAAAAATCAATTCAAAAACCAACCTCTCTTTATTTTCCATAATGATAAATGTTAAGTGAATTAACAATTACCATTATATCCTATTTTCAAACTAGTGTTAAATTGAGTATGACCCCTTAAAAATTCCTTTGGCTGGGGCGATATCGCTCATTATAAAATTCAAATTGACAATGTCGCGCCTAAGCAGTTCGCGATAAATTTTGTTGACGGCAAAGAAACGGAAAATCCTTGTCCGGGAATTATTTTTAGCGCGGAAGATCAGCTGTCGGGAATGGCTTATTATAAAGTAAAAGTCGGGGAAGGAGACTATGAAACTGTTGTGGCGGACGCGGTTAAGAACAATAATCCTTATATTTTGCCGTGTCAGGAAGCTGGCAAGAAAATAATCATAGTAGAGGCATATGACAACGCGGGCAATTACACCGTCGCAACCGAAGAAATAATTATTAGATCGATTGCCCCTCCTGTTTTTACTGATTATCCGAAACAGATCAGGACAGACGAAATTTTAATAGCATCAGGAAAAGCGGCGCCTAATGCCAAAATAACAATTTGGCTGCAAAGAGAAAAAGATGAAGCCAAAAGCATGGAAGTAAAAAGCGACGAAAAAGGAATTTTCACATTTGTTTCCGAAGAAAGATTTAAAGAAGGCATTTATAAAATTTGGGCGGAAATGGTTGACAGCAAAGGCGCTAAAAGCGGGCTTTCGGAAAAAATTACCGTAGAAGCAGCAACGCCAAATTTTTTGCGCATAGGCAGGATGGCTATTGATTATTTAACCATTATCATTACCCTCCTTGTTTTATTGATTGGTTTGCTGGCGATAATTATTTACTTATATTATAAGATCAGGCGCTGGAGGAATAGGGTAAAAAAAGAAACAGAGGATACAAAAAATATTACCGCAAAAGCTTTTAAAGCGCTGGTGGAAGAAGTTGAAGAGCAAGTGGCGAGCATAGACGGAAATCCGCGCTTGAGCAACAGAGAGAAGATGGTGTCTGAAAATTTAAAAAAGAGCTTGAATATCGCCGAAGGATTTATTGAAAAAGAAATTAAGGACGTAGAGGATGAGATGAAATAATGGAGTACTTAGAGGTTGAACCTCCAAGTAGCGCCGTTGAACCTCCAAGTAGCGCCGTTATTTTTTTCTTTTCCCGTGAAACGCTTTATGCACTTCGCGCAGTTGCCTGTCGGTGATATGAGTATAAATTTGAGTGGTGGTGATGCTGGAATGCCCAAGCATGGATTGCACCGAGCGGATATCGGCGCCATTTATAAGAAGATCGGTTGCAAAAGAGTGGCGCAAAGTATGCGGCGTGACTTTTTTGGTGATGCCGGCGCGGACGGCGTATTTTTTTATCATTCTTTCGATGCTGCGAGGGGTAAGGCGCGTAAGCGCCGTTTTATTTTTTGGGATGCTGACAAACAGCGCCGGCTCCGGATCAACGCGGCGGGCGAGATACGATTTAATCGCTTCGCGCGCTCGGCCGGAAGTAAAAACCGGCCGGATTTTTCCGCCTTTGCCGCGGACGCTGAACTCGTCTTTTTTTAAATTAATATCAGCGCGCTTGAGATTCGCCAGTTCGGAAACGCGGAGCCCGGTGGAAAAAAGAAGCTCCAATATCGCTTTATCGCGCAGAAGGCGCAGGTTGTCGGCGGGATTAAAATCCAAGAGTTGCTCGATTTCCTCCGCTTCCAAAAAATTCACTTGGCGTTCTGGAATTTTCGCCAGTTCGATTTTTTCCGGGGGAAGAGTGGCTATGCCGTTTTTCGCGAGATATTTTAAAAAAGCCCGGAGAACTATCAAATGATAATTCTGGGTTATTTTTTTCAATTCTTTGTTGTTATTATTAATGCGGTTGAGCCAGAGTCGGTATTTTTTAATTAAATCAAGCGTAATATTTTGCGGTTCAATTTGTTCCGCAAATCCAAAAAATTTTTCAAGGCTCAACCGATAAGCGCCGATTGTTTTCTTGCTTCGTCCTTTTTCGAGTTCCAAGTATTGCAAAAATTCCTCGGCAAGAGGGTTGAGGGCTGGAATATTATTTTTATCGGATTTTGCGGGCATAATTTATTATTTTTGTTTAAATGTTAAAATGTTAATATGTTAAAATGATTACTTTCATTCTACCTTTATTCTGCAATTTTTACAATTTTTATGTCAAGGCTATTTAGAAATGTCCCCTTTTGAGCCAAGTAGAAATGTCCCTTTTGGGTTATTTTTTAAGAATTTAGCTTTTAAAAACCGCTTGCGCCGCTTTGAATTTATTCACTAAAAATTGTTTTCTCCAAGGATGATC
>JAHILZ010000083.1 GCA_018896765.1 Patescibacteria group bacterium
GATCATCCTTGGAGAAAACAATTTTTAGTGAATAAATTCAAAGCGGCGCAAGCGGTTTTTAAAAGCTAAATTCTTAAAAAATAACCCAAAAGGGACATTTCTACTTGGCTCAAAAGGGGACATTTCTAAATAGCCTTGACACCCGCTAAATAAAATGTCAAAGGATTTTGGATTGTTTTATAATCCATTTAACAGGGTCAATCCCCTAAAATCCATAGCTTAAAAGCATAACCATTTCCAAATCGCGGGTTATTTTCTTCGCGGTAGCTTTATTAAGGCCAACTCCTCCTTGTTCAAAAGGCCTGTCAAGCATTTCATAAAAAGATTTCTTGTCAAAATCCCCGATTAATCGATTATATATCGCGGATTCCATTCTAATTATTTGCCTATCCGTTAAATCTCCTTTCATCGGATCAATAAAACTATGCCTTAATTGCGTGATTTGACTCCAAATAGCTTTAAAATCAGGTTGCCCCTGCTTCGAATTTTTCATTAATAATCCATCTTTGCCGCCTCTTCCTTTTATAATAATTTCTGTTTTAACTATAAGATTTTCAACCACTCCTCCGAGCCGAATCGCGGTTATGCTATTTAAGCCCGCGCCTCCTTTTTCATAAGCCGCGTCGAGCTTAAATCTCAATTCTTCTTTGCTTATTCTTCCTGACAATCTATCGTGAACTATATTTTCAATCCTGATAATTTCATCAACCTCATAATCGCTTAACAAATAATTAGCTAAAAGCTTTGCTTTAAAAGGAATTAAAAGCATATTTAGCTGCGTGGAAGTCAAACCGGGGAACGATCTTTGGAGCATCTCGAGCTCTTTGTTGATTTTTTCTTCAAAACCGAGTTTTTTCACTTCTTCAGTCCGCTCCACTTCTTCTATCGCTGTCTCGGGCCTGATATCTTTATTTATCGCTTCTCTTATAATTCTCCCGTCCTTAATATAAAAAATGCGATTAGCGTAAACCAGATGCTCCGGATTATGGGTAACCAAAATCAACGTTTTCCCCTCTTTCTTATTCAGATTATTTAAGAGCTCCATAACATTGACGGCGGAAACAGAATCCAGATTTCCTACGGGCTCGTCGGCAAGCAAAATTTTCGGATCGTTCACAAGGGACCTGGCAATGCCAATCCTCTGCTGCTGTCCGCCGGAAAGCTCCGTTGGAATCTTATCGGCATGCGCCAAAATTCCAAACCTTTCCAAGTAAACTTTTGCTCTTTTGGTTCTTTCTCCCTTGTGTATGCCGAGAAAAACTTGCGGCAAGGTTACATTATCCAATACGGAAAGCGAAGGAATTAAATTATAAACCTGAAAAACCATTCCTATCCTGGTCCGATGAAAAGCCGCCAGCTCATCTTCATTCATGGTGGAAATGTCTTTATCGTCCACGAATACTTTTCCTTCTATGTGCGTTTCCAGCCCGGCAATACTATTAAGAAGCGTTGATTTTCCGCACCCCGACGGTCCAAAAAAAATAATATATTCTTTTGGGTAGATCTTTATGTTAATATCCTGCAACGCCCAAAACTCATTGGAAGTTTTTTTATTATAAACCACGTTTAAATTCTCTGTTTTAATAACCGGCTGTAAAGTATCCACGATAAAAAGTTAAAAGTTAAAAGTTAAAAGTTAAAAGTTTTGGTGTTTCGCTTCGCGAAACTCCTTAATTTTTAACTTTGCATTTTGCACTTTTAACTTTATTTAGCTCCCATCTCTCTTTTAGCTCTTTCTATCTCCAAAATCTGTTCCGGATTAGAGGTGATAATTTGATCTTCCGAATAAGACGCGACGACCTTAATCGCGGCGTGTTTTGTTCCGGCAAAAAATATTCCTTCTCCCACATTGCTTTCCAGCAATAAAAATTTTTCTTCATCCGTAAGATAAAAAGTCTCCTTAATCATATCAATAGCGGCCGGCGATTGGCGCATTAAAAGCTGAAGCGAAGAATTAGTAACAATCGGCTTGCCATATCTTGAGCTCAAAAAATCGGTAATATCCTGAGTAATGGTGGTAAGCCCCATATAGTATTTTCTGCATCTCTTGGCAATAGCATACATAAAAGCGGCGGCTTCTTCGTTTTGCATCATAACCCAGGCTTCATCAACCACTAAAATTCTCTTTTTTAACCGGCCTCTGATCAGCGTCCAAATATAATGCAAAATAATGTACATGGCCACCGGCCTTAATTGATCTTCCATATCGCGAATATTGAACACGACAAAGCTTTTATTTATTTTTATATTTGTCGGCTGATTAACAAACCCGCTAAAAGTTCCTTCCGTGAATTTTTTCAATCGGATAGAAAGAGATTCCGCTCCCTGCATATTCGCGAGTATTTCCCCCAAATCGCTCATAGTAGGAGGAATGGCCGTGGCAAAATCGGAACTTGGAGTAATATCTTTTATGGCGTAAGTTTCGGTAATCGCGCGATCCAAAATCGCATCCTCTTCAGGTGTCAGCACGCCAAACATTACTTTTAATAAACCCGATATATGTATAATATTTGTTTTCAAAACATCAGCGGGAGATTCATCTTCAAGGGGAACAGGCAAGTCAAAAGGATTAATATGATGATCGCTTGTCAAAGAAATCCGCAAAAACGCTCCATTGACGGTTTCCGCCAAATATTTGTATTCATTCTCGGGGTCAATCACCAGCACGTCAATGCCAAACATCAAAGTTCTTAAAATTTCCAGCTTAATCGCGTAACTCTTGCCGGCGCCGGATTTGGCGAATACTACCATATTGGCGTTTTCCATAGAAAACCGATCGAAAAGAACCAAGCTGTTATTATGCCGATTGATGCCATAAAGAATGCCTCTGTTCGAAGTCACATCGCTTGACACAAAAGGAAAAACCGTCGAAAGCGGACCGGTGTTCATATTGCTGCCAATAGACAATTTATCCTGAGCCAAAGGCAAGGTTGAAGCAAAAGCATCCTCCATTTGAAAAACCGCCGGCTTCGCGTAAACCAACTGCGCTTCGAACATTCCTTCCACCTCCCGCCCCATCTTATCAAGGTTTTCTTTGGTATCCGCGTAAAAAGTAATATAAATTCCCAGCCTGAAAAATTTTTCCGATCCTTGCTGCAAGTTATCGCGGAGGCTCTCCGCGTCCGCCAAAGCGGTTTCCAGCATCGGATCGCGAACTTTTCCAGCCTCTTCTTCCATTCTTATTCGGGACGTAACCTGAGTCACGACTTTCAAAAGCGATTTCAAAACAGTAACACTGTCAACGGGGTGGATAAAAAGCGCGACATCGAATGTAATATCGTAATTTATCACGGGTGAAAACCAATTTGTCTGCAAATACCTGGGATAAGTATGGATGAAATAAGTGGCGGCCATTTTCTTTCCGACAATCACATAATCCGACATAATCTTGAACGCCGATGGAGCAATCAAATCTTTCACGGTTGTCATTCCGCGCTGATAATTTTTTTCCTGATCCAGCAAATCCTTAATCGCAAGATCCTGAGTTGCCGGTTTTTTAAATAATTTGTCTAAAAATGACATGTGATAAGTATTAAGTATTTAGTATTATGTATTAAGTATAAATATTAATTACGGCAATATTTAATAAGACCATTGATAAGCTTGCTTACTAATATCGATTGCGTTGCTAATTTATTAAAATTTTCTTTATCTAAATATTTAAGATCTCTGGCGACTAATATTTGATTTTGTGTTTCGGTAAGCGACCCAAGCGCGATAAAATAAAATTGAATTTTTTCTTTTGAAGAATTTCGGCTAAAACCTTCGGCTATATTTGAAGTAATAGAAATTACCGCTCGTCTTAATTGATTAGTTAAACAAAAAAGCTCTTCTTTGGGGAATTTTTTTGTGGCCAAATAAACCATTAAAACCAGCTTATGCGCTTCTTTCCAAGCTTCTAAATCAGTAAAACTTTTTATTTTTTGGTTTTCATACATAATACTTAATACCTGATACTTAATACTTATCTTTACATCGCGATATCCAACTGCTCTATCGCCGTCAATCCGCCATGCTCGGAAATTTCCGGATTATAAATCGTATAAAATAATTCAATAAGCTCTTGGGTATTAAGAGTAGTCATTTTCACCCCAACGCCCGACAGTCCGCTTGCTATATGCTGCACTCTTTGCATCAATTGATTCCTATTTTTTACAAAATCCTCCGAACGGAACGAACTTGCCGATTTTTTCGCGCCGCCTTTTTGAGTCAAACCGCTTAAAAAACTTTTCCCGACTTGGGCTAGCTCCTCAGACGGAGAATATGGCACCACGATATAGAAAGTTTTATTGACGATATTGGACATTTCTATCAATTCCTTAATAAAATTCCGATACTCGCCAATTTGAACTTTTAATAATTCGTTGGACTGCTCTTTCTCGCGGATCATCAGCGTTTTATAATAATCTTCTATATTCAGCCTTCTGGAACTAATCACTATCTGTATGGAAAAATCCAGGGAGTTTAAAAAATTCTGAAAATGATAAATAATCGCATCTTGCTCTTCCTGGGATTTAAGAGCGAAGTTAATGCTGGAAACCATCAGCACGGCTCTCAAGTTCTGATCTTTCAAAACTATCACGCCTTCTTTAATTTCACCAATATCAAGATAGCGCTGAAAGCTCGCGATATTTTTTCGCTTTTCTTCTTTTTCCCTGAAAAACTTATCCATAGGTTTTTTTAATAATATATTTTTTACCGCCCGTAAACTTTTTTTTAAAAAATACTCATGATTTAATAGATGCCTAGCATATTAATAATTTTTAATTTCGAATTCTGAATTTCGAATCAAACTCGAATTCTTTAATTTTTAAACATTAAATCATTCAAAATTCACTCAAAATTCAAAATTGGAAATTCAAAATTTTAAGATTTTGCGTTGTCATTTTCCATTTTGATTTTTCAATTTTTATTTTTCCTTCTTACACGCTCTCCCGTATCCCCTCATCTCCTTCCGGCGCCACCGCCTGCTGAGTATCCAGAATCCATGCCAGTTCTTGAAGCCGATTGCGGGAAATAATTTTATATTCCGCGCTCACATTATCTTTTAATGTTTCTTTTCTAATCGCGCGTTTTATCAAAACTCCCTGCGGCTCTCTTCGCCAAATATATAATTTTGGCTTAAAAATATAAGTAAAATAATTAGCAATCAAAACATATAATGGCCGGCCATTGGGCTTGTAAAAAGCAAGCAAGACAGAAGCGATAATGGTCGGAAGAGCTATCAGTACCGCGATAAAACCGACAAAAATCAACGAGGACATAAAAATTAGCATGGCGCCAATCCCAAGAATGACAGTCTGCTTGACGGTAAGAGGTCCGACCACCGTATCTTCGACATCTATAAATTGCGGAATGGGAAATTGCATAAATCCGGTATTAAGTATTAAGTATTAAGTATAAATTCAAAAAATTAATTATACTTGATACTTAATACCTGATACATAATACTTATTTGTCATTATTCAATGGCGTGTTCTCTCTTCAGCCACTCATATAGCTTCAGTAATTTTCTCAACGTATCCGCTTGGCTTGAATTCAAACGCGCGCTAA
>JAHILZ010000084.1 GCA_018896765.1 Patescibacteria group bacterium
ATAGCGCCTTCCCCAATCCAATCATTTACTTTCTTATTGCTATCCGGCATACTTTCATCTTTATTGATATTGACGATACTATTTGCCCCGTCCTTTGTTTCAGATTGTTTTTTGTTTCTGATTTCTTCAATAACGGATTTATACTCTTCAAATGCCGGCGTTCTTTGCTTATTGTTTAACGCCGAGACAAATTCATTTTGATCGCTTCCATAATAAACAAATTTCCCCGTATAAAACGGCGCGATGGCGCTCATATTATGTTTTTGCGCGTAATAAGCCATAAGCCGTATCCATTTTGCGTCAATCGGCTTCATAAACTCTTTAATACTTATAGCTATTTGTTGAGAATTATTCATGGCCGATGTCCACGTTTCCAACATCCATGTTTCTTTTCCTTTTGAATTCGCGTAATCTATAGCATCGCCAACCACATCGCCTTTCCCTAAACTTCCGGAGTATTCCGAATAAATTCCTTCCGTGCCGTAAATATCGAATCCGACAATATCCAAATCTTTGATATCGGAAACTATCCGCAAAAAACTAAGCTCTTCTTTATGCCCCGCCACAGCAGTTTTAGTATTAGGACTTAATTGTTTGGATAGTTCCGCAATTCTTCCAACCAATCCTTTCCATTCCGAATCGCTTGCTTTAAAATTATATTTGCGCCCCATTGTTTCCGGCTCAATAACAATGCCATAATAATCGGGTTTTATCAGAGCTATGATATTTTTCGTATAGTCGCTTAATGCTTTATCATAATCGCCAAAACTCATTTCTATATCGTCGAAGCGGGCGCCTATAAACAACTTTTTCCCGCTATTGCGTATTTTATTTATAAGCGCGTCATATCTTTCTTTTTGAGAAAAATAACTTCCCGGACGGATATATAATAAAACCGTATCCGGATTTACTTCCAAAATCGCATCGAGCATTTTAGTGTCTATGTCTGAATTTGTTTTTACAAATATGTTGTCGCTTGCATACACATGGTATACTCCAAAATTCATCTCGTTATATTCGGCGGGCTTCCATTCAACCAGTTTTTCATCAAGCCATTTTACTTTTTCGATATATAAATTCCTGTATTCGTTCGGCACATCGGAAGGAACCGAAATATTTCCCGCCTGATAATTTTGCTGATAGTTAATATTACTATTGTTTTTTATCCTATTAATTCTTTTAAAAACAAATGCTGCCGCGACGATCAATAGTACGACTACTAAAATAACTAAGATTTTTTTGTTCATAGTTTTAGTTAATAATGTTAATAATAAAATCGCTAAAAATAAAATTCCTATTAAAAATATCTTTTTCATAAATAAATTTAAACCATTATCTGGATGATTGCAACCAGCGCGATTATCGCCCAAATAATATTCAAAGCCGCCGGCTGCTTCGCGTTTTTCTTAAACGAAATATACGCTACCCCCCCCCGCTCCGGTAAAATTAAGAACTTGATAAAAAACACTGGAAGATGCTAAAAACCCAAAACTAACTAATCCGTAAGCCAATAAAATCGCCGCCATACCATACCAGCCAATAACTTCATCTATAAAATTTTTGTTCATTTTTTTATCTTAGAATGATCTAATTTTTATCATTTGACATTTGAATTTTGACATTTTACCCTGTTAAATAGACTGTTCGCAGTTTAAAATCCAGAAAGAATTTTATTTAACAGGGTGAATTTGTCATTGGAAATTTGTCATTTGACATTAAAAACATGAGTTTGCTTCGCCGCTTCGGCTCCTCGCAATGACATCTTTTTTCCGACTTTATAACTTTCAACTTTTTACTTTATAACTATTTCAACCACTCCGTCTTTTGATTTGTCTGTATAATTTCCACCCAAATATTCCCTGTCGCGAATTTTATTTCGGTGCCGAAATTATCTAAAAAATATAGTTTTGCGGAAGATGCGTTTTTCTGCCATACGCCTTCAATTTTCTCGCCATTTCTGTAAAATTCCGCTTTGCCTTTTCCTTCAAGAACAACATCGTTGTATTCGCCTTCGATTTGCTTGGATTGAGCGTACAGGACGACAACATTTTTTGCCGTCACTTGTTTTTTGTTATTCCTGTCAATTTCTTTTTTTCCTCCCCGCCACCGGAGATAAGAATTTGTGGCGGCGTCATATTTATACTCTACCCGAAATTCTCCCGGATAGCCAATGATTATAGTTTGCAGGTCGTAGTTTGCAGGTTGTAGGTTTTCCCGCGAATAACCTTTGAAATTGTTTTCCATCCTGAAGCCCAATTTTGCGGCTGCCGCAAGTATTTTTTCGCCATTCGTAAAACCATTATGCGGAGCCGGAAGATTATTTTTCCTGTAAAAAACGCCATAAGGATTAGCCAAAGCATCCAAATCATCTATCGCGCCTGTTTTTAATTTATCCAGCGCGAAATGCGACCCGCCCCAATGGACAAAAATCGCATCGACACTCTTGGCCAAATCAATAAAATCATGCCGCGCGCTCCGGATACTGCCAATCTCCGTCGGAATTATACAACCAAAAACCGCCATCAAGCGAGTAATGCTATCCGTGATTACCGGCATTTCAAAAACAATATCCGCCTCGCTGATCCCGGAAAGCGGCCGCGTTATCGCGTCAATGGCAAGCATAACGGCAATGGATCTCCTTGTGCTATTCTGGCAAGATTCTTGCCCATACGGCGTAACCGCTTCATCGCTAAGCTCATCGACATCGTTTTTTACAACAACCGATGTCTCCGGAGCGGAAATTATTACGCCCTTGCTTTCATTAATAATCTCATAATTCTGTCTGTTAAAAAAACCGCTATTGCCGAGATAAGCGAAAACCGCCAAAATAATGATAACACCAATAATTATTTTTATATTTTTCATAAATAACTTTTAATTTTTCATTTTTAACTTTTAACTTCCGCCTATGGCGGACATCTCTCCCCAATTCTCTCCCTGATAAGCGCTTACTTTCAGGGGCGTTTTCAACATATAAATATTTTCCATTATTTTTTTTATTTCTTTGGCATAAAAATCAATCTTTTCGCTGGTCGCTTCAAAAACCAATTCATCATGCACCTGAAGCACAAGATTAATATCCGGATCGCTCCCGAATTTTTTATCAACCGCGATCATCGCCAGCTTGATAATATCCGCCGCTGTTCCTTGCACCGGCATATTAATCGCCATACGCTCGGCCGCCGACCTCACCTGAAAATTAGGCGAGCGCAATTCCGGCAGCCATCTCCGGCGCCCAAAAACAGTTTCCGCGTAACCTAAACGCTTCGCTTTTTCAATCAATTCAGCGCGGAAACGATCAATGCCGGAAAATTTCGCCAGATATTTTTCAATAAATTGCCCTGCCTCAGCCATGCTCATGCCTGTCGCCAGTGAAAATCCATGCGCGCTCATTCCGTAAATAATGCCAAAATTAAGCGCTTTCGCCTCGCTTCTCATTTTCGCCGTCACTTGCTCCGCGGGAATTTCATAAACTTCCGCGGAAGTCTGAGCATGAATATCGCCGCCATCCAAAAAAATGTTGATCATTTTCTCGTCGTTCGCCATCGAAGCGATAATTCTCAATTCGATCTGAGAATAATCAAAGCTCGCGAGCCGCCAGCTCTTATGCCTGGCGATAAAAGACATCCTGATCTCGTTTCCAATCTCGGTCTTAATCGGAATATTCTGCAAATTGGGATCCGAGGAAGAAAGCCGCCCGGTAGAAGTAAGCGCCTGATTAAAAGTGGTGTGCACCGCGCCGGTATTGGGATTAACGAGTTTGGGAAGCGCGTCGGTGTAAGTCGATTTTATCTTGGCCAGCTCGCGGTATTGAATTATCGGGCCGACGATCGGGTGCAATAATTTTATTTGGTCCAAAGAAGCGGCAGCGGTGGAATAATTTGTTTTTGTCCTCTTAAGGCCTTCCGCGGGGATGCCCAGTTTTTCAAAAAGAACGCGAGAAAGCTCTCTGGTGGAATTTATATTGAAAGTTTCTCCGGCCAAAGAAAAAATGGCTTCTTTTATTTTATCGATCTTCTCGCCGATCTTAAACGATAAATTTTCAAGGCGCTCAACATCGATCTTAATGCCGGTAATTTCCATTTTGCTTAAAACCGGCGCCAGCGGCAGCTCTATTTCGCGCGCCAGCGAAATTAAATTTTTCTTTTCCAAATCTTTGATCAAGGATTCTGACAATTCCATAATCAAAGCCGCGCGCGAAGCGATATTTTCCACTCCGCCGGCCGACAAATTTTCCCTGCCGAGATATTCAAAAGCCATTTTTTCCACGCTATAATCCCGCTTGCCGGGGCCCAAAAGATAAGCGCCGATCATTATATCAAAACCTTCCGGCAAAGTATTGATTTTTATGTCAAGAGCGGCAAAAACTTTAATGCTTGTTTTAAAATCATAGCCGCTTTTAACGATTTCCGCGTCTTCAAAAATATTTTTTAGCGCTTCCAAAATTTCTCCCTTGATATTTGCCGCTTTGATTTCCCATGCCTCATATCCCAAAGCAAGGCCGAGAGTTTTCAAGCGATATTCGTATTCCTTGAATTCATAATCTAAAGCGAAAAAAAACTTTCCTTCTTTTTTTATTTTTTCCGCGATCATTTTCACCTCATTCATATTTTCCACTGCTTGAATTTTTATTTCCGCTTTTTTTAAATCCCCCTCAATTCCCCTTTGCAAAGGGGGAAAATCATTTTTTATTTCTCCCTTTCGAAAAGAGAGACTAAGAGGGATTTTCTTTTCATCGATTCCGTTGCCGTTCAATCGATTTATCAAACTGAAAAAATTCAATTCTTGAAAAAGTCGGACGATTTTTCCCCTTTCGACAAGCCGCGCCCGGCTTTTTTCCAAATCAAGATCCAGCGGCACATCCAAACGGATAGTGCCTAAATATTTGCTAAAATACGCTTGTTCTTTGAATTCCATTAATTTCGCGGCAAGCTTGGGCTTGATCCGCAAGTCAACCACCTCTTTTTTTTCTTCCAAATTTTTATAAATGCCGTCTATGCTGCCAAATTCTTTTAAAAGCGTCCCTGCTGTTTTCTCGCCAATACCCGGCACGCCGGGAATATTGTCGGAAGGATCGCCCCGCAAGCCCTTGTAATCCGCCATTTGACCGGGCGCGAGATTGTATCTTTCCCGTATCGCTTTTTCGTCATAAATCACCGTATCGCTGATGCCTTTTCTGAAAGTATAAATTATGACATTGTCGTTTACCAGCTGCAAAGTATCAAGATCGCCGGTTAAAATAATAATTTCATAGGGCGCGTCAGAAAATATTTTTGGGGCTTCTGCCGCGATCGTGCCGATAATATCATCCGCCTCAAATCCTTCCTTCTCATAAACCGGAATGCCGAAAGCCGAAATGATTTCCTTGATTCTGGGGATCTGAGTATAAAATTCTTCCGGAGCTTTGGCCCGATGCGCTTTATAGTCTTCAAATTCATTATGCCGAAAAGTAGGCGCCGCCATATCAAAAGCGCAGATAATATAATCCGGAGAGAACTTTTTCATAATCTTGAGAAGCAGGGCGGTAAAACCATAAACAGCATTGACCACTTGGCCTTTTTTGTCGGTCAAAGGCGGAATCGCATGATACGCGCGATGCATTAGAGCGTTGCTGTCCACAAGAACTAACTTTTTTTTAATAAATTTTTTTGAGTCCATAAGTATTTTTTAATTTCAAAGCTCAAATTTCAAATGTCAAATTCACCCTGTTAAATAAAATTCTTTCTGGATTTTAAACTGCGAACAGTCTATTTAACAGGGTAAAATGTCAAAATCCAAATTTCAAACCTAATTCTGTTTATTTTTTGACATTTAATCGTTTGGCATTGATTTGACATTTGGCATTAGTCCTTTGTTATTTCTTATCCTATTATAGCTTTTTTTCCTCTTTTGAGCAAATAAAACCGGCCTTTTTACCAAGCCGGCTTTCTGCAAAATATTCGCTATTTTTCCTCTTGCTCTCTTTTCATCGCCTCAAGCTTTTCCTTTTTTACCTCAATTACTTCCATCATCATTTTTTTTGCATTTCCTGATAATTTTGAAAGCGTTTCTTCCGACTTTCTAATTAATGCTTCAAGCTCTTTCGGATCCTGACCATCTGTTTTAAAATTTATATCTTTTTCCAAACCATTTTCTCTGCTCATATTTTTTTAATTTAATGATTAGCTTAATAATATAACATAATAAATTAGACCTTCGGCGCTAATTTCGCGGATTTACCCTGTTAAATAATCCCGAAAATGGGATTCCCGCTTTGCGGGATTTAACAGGGTGAACGCGGACTTAACGCGGAAAATGCGGAAATATTGAAATTCCTTAGCAATAAATTATTCTTTCGCGTCAATCTTTTCAATTTCCAAGCCATTCATCCACTTCAAGATATTTTCATGTTCCGCCGCCGGATATTCATGCCCTAATCCAGGCAAAATTTTGAATTCCATTTTAGCTCCATACTGCAAAAGTATTTTTTCCTGATTTACCGCTTCATCAGCCGCCTCATTGTTTGCTCCGTGTACGACATAAAAATTGACATCTCGCGCTTTGCTTAATTTATCAAGAATCCCCGCCTCAAGCGGCAAATAACCATCGATTGGAATAACACCCCGAAATTTTATATCGCCGTCAAGCGCAATAATATACGCGCTCGACGCCCCGGCCGAATACCCGGTAAGGAATATTTTATTTTCGTCTATTTTATATTTTTTTTGGATGTTCGCCAGCACCGCATTGGCAAAATCGCTAATTTCGAGCCAAGGATAAGATTCGACCGTGCTGCCGCTTGGATATGTTTTAGGATATGCCTGAAGCGCGGCTGCTAAAAAACCGTTCTTATCGGCATCGCTCTGCCAAAACTTAATATAATCTTTTGCATTGCCTTCAAAACCATGCAACCCGATTAACAAAGAATGCTCTTTGTTCATATCAATATCGCAAGGCGCGTAAAAAGAATATTTCCAGTTTTTATTCGACAAAGAAATCTCTTCTTTGAAAACCGCCGGACCGGATAATGCTATCGGCAAATCCAAAGAAACCGCCGGCGCGGCTAAAGAATCCGGCAATATCGAATTCTTTATATCTCCAAATATTTTTTCATATAAATCTTTATCCGCATTTTTTATTTTCTCTTTCATTATTTCCAGTTCTTCCGCCGACAATTTTCCTTCCGCGCCGCTTACAAAAGGGCTGTAGCCATTTTTGACTTCCGTAAAATCCGCGTATCCATCCCCGTCCGTATCATTTTTTTCAAAATTCGTCCCGATATTTTTTTCAATTCTATCCGGCAACCCGTCATCGTCGGCATCTAAATTTTCATTCATGCTTTCTTCGCTTTCATTTTTCCGGCCTTCCGCGTCGCTTGAATTTCCTTCTGAAAAATTACTTCCTTTTACAAATATCAAAATTCCGCTCGCGAATAAAACCAGCAAACCGCCTAAAATAAACGGCCTTAGCCCGATAATTATTTTTTTTTTGCCGTTTTCCATTTTTTCTTTTTCTTTCCTGTTTCTAATGCAAATATAAATTAAGCCTCGCGGCGCACTACATTCTAAAACCGAGTTTTAGAATGTAGAATGCGCTCTTTATTGAAATTCCTTAACGATAAATTATTTTCCCGGAAAAAGCCTGTCATAGACATCAACGCTGACATATTTTATATCTTTCTTAACCTTATTAAAATCCTCCGGCTCATATTTATCCCAAGGACGCGGAAGCATAGGACTATAGCCACCCTGAATCTCTTCAAAATCATTATACCGATCGCTGTCCGTATCTTTTTTATATGGATCCGACCCAAGCATCTTTTCAACCTTATCGGTTAAGCCATCGTTATCCGTGTCTAATTTATCCCCTATCTCGCCATTGCCGTTTCCATTGTCGCCACTGGCAGGACAATTCAGCGTATTGATAAATCCCAAAGCTCTTTCTTCGTTATATTTCGCGGAACTATTGACGGCAACAATTATAAGATTATTGCCGATTTTCTTATTTTTTAAACAATCCAAAGCGCCAATAAGCCCGGATTTGGCGCCGCTTATACTATTCCATCCGACTGTACTATAAACAAATTCTTCGCCAATCCTTCCTGTCTTATTCCCGCTGCTCTTTAAGTAGGATTTCCCTAAGCCGTATTTTTCCAAAAGCTTGTTCTGAATATTGTCTTTCATTTTCAAAATTTCCGCTTGGGAAAAGCTTACATCAAAGATCATCAGCATATTGCCGCTTTTTTTGTCTTTTACCGCCGCCACGCCAATATTTTTATTCTCAAGAGAAATAATCTCAAAATTTTTCAAAACATAATTATTATCCGGAAACTCCCAATTGCCTATTTTTTGCGCTTCTATAACTTGCTCCTCGGTATACAGCGAGACATCAAAATATTTCAGCGCAAAATATAAAACAGCAATAATAAAAATGCCCAGCGCCAAGCTTGAAATAAGCTGAAAGCCCATCACGAATTTTCTTAAATACTCTTTAATCCAATGTTGTTTTGTTTTTTCCGGCATAAATTATAATTTTAACTTTATAACTTTATAACTTTATAACTTTATAACTTTATAACTTTATAACTATCCTTATTATACCCTTTTTCGCGTTTTTGGGCAAAAAATAACTAAAACTGAAATCCAAAATAATTTTATTACCTCTATCCATAACTTTGCTTTTCTGCCGGCTAATTTCGTGCCAATTTCTTTGCGCATCGCTAAAAATATAAATTGTGTATAACTTATACTTGCATACTTTCTATTTATTTTCTATAATTACCGTATATGTACTAATTAAAACAAAATATGATTACAAAAAAACAAAAAGAAATATTAGAATATATTAAAAAATATCAATCTAAGCACGAATATTCTTCTTCCTTGGAAAATATTAAAAAACATTTTAAAATGTCATCTGTTTCTACGGCGCATTATCATATAAAAAAATTAGAAGAAAAAGGATTTTTAAGAAAAGATGAGAATAAACCGAGATCCATCACTGTTTTTAATAGCGAAAAAATGGTTAATATACAATTACTGGGAAAAATTGCAGCCGGACAACCCATAGAAGCAATAATTGAAAAAGAAACAATAGCAATTCCTCAAAGCAAAATATCAAACGTAAATAGCTATTACGCGTTAAAAGTTGTTGGCGACAGTATGATTGATGAAAATATCTATAATGGAGATATTGTTTTAATTAAGCAGCAAGATACCGCCGAAAACGGCCAAAAAGTCGTGGCATTAATAGAAAATAGCGAGGCAACACTAAAACAATATTTCAAAGAAAAAAATACTATTCGTTTGCAACCGGCAAATAAAAACATGGAACCAATCATAATAAAATCAAATAAAAATATTAAAATACAAGGAATTGTTATTGATGTCATAAACTCTTTGCCAAAAACCGCTTTAGAAATCCAAACAGCGGAAAACAGCATAGAAAAAACGAAAAAGGAGCTAGTTCTAAATAAAATCATTTGTGGCGACTGTGTGGAAGTTCTTAAAGATATGCCTGATAATTCTATTGATTTAGTAGTTACATCGCCGCCATATGATGAAGTTAGAAAATATAATGGATTTAGTTTTAATTTACATGAAACTGGCAAAGAATTATTTCGTGTCTTAAAAAATGGTGGAATTGCGGCAATGGTTATACAAGATCAAACAAAAAATTTTGGCAAATCTCTTACTTCTTTTCGTACAATTGTAGATTGGGTTGATAATATAGGTTTTAAACTTTTTGAAACAGTAATATATAGAAAATATGGCACTGAGGGCGCATGGTGGAAATATAGATTTCGTGTTGACCATGAATACATGCCAATTTTTTTAAAAGGAGAAAGGCCTGCCTTTTTTAACAAAGAACCGCTAAAAATTCCATCTAAACACGGCGGTAAAGTTATGACTGGAAGCGGCAATCGCAGAACAGATGGAACCACCACGAAAACGATAACCAGACAAATTAATACAATGAAGTGTCGCGGAACTATTTGGGATTACTTAAATGCAGGAGATAAAAATCCGCTAAAAAGAAAACATCCGGCTGTTTTTCCGGATAAAATTCCTTTGGATTTTATTAAGTGCTTTTGCCCAAATAATGGCATTGTTTTAGATCCATTCGTTGGTTCTGGTTCTACTCTCGTTGCCGCTAAACAACTTGGAAAAAACTATATCGGCATAGATATATCAAAAGAATATTGCGAAATATCAAAAGAAAGAATAAAACAATCAATTAATCTATTTGATAAATTAAAATAATCTATCAGGCGCTTCAGTTGTAAATTCAATGTTTGCGCCGCTAGTCATTGCCATTGATAATGGATTTTTGTCCATTAAAGAGATGTAGGATTGATTGCTTAATGCGATTTTTGAAAAATCGTCTTTAGCGAATTTAGACAACCGAAAATTGTTCCAAGACCACTTCTCTGCTTGATATGGCCAATCAACATATTTCGCCACAGAAGTAATAAATTCTTCTATTCTAATTTTTTCTTTGTGATAAATATTAAATAAAGAATTATTTTTCACTAGGTTAATTGGTTCACCGTTAGAATTGCTTATTTTTAGTTTATCGCCTGTACGCTTATTCCTGCCACCCACAATATATTCACCATCATTATTTAAATATCCGACAGCATTAAAACCATCTCTCATTCTTAAAAAGTCATTTAGCCCTAGCATTATTTCATAAAAACTATAGTGACTTGTACAAAATAAGGCATTAAGAATTTGCTTACTGCTATCAATCCCCAAATAATTAATCCATTCAATACAATTTTCAGTATAACCAAAAAGATTATTCCAAACTCCATCTGTAAATAATAAAGGCCAAATAGCGTTTTTGGGAAGTTTATTGATCAATTTTACTTCTTGAAAAATGCCAAGAAGTAAATGAATTGTGCCAAACGGATATTTTTTTTGAAAATCATTTCTTCCGTCAAAATTTCTTAAAATGTTAGGTTGAATACAATTTGAATAGTTTATGTTTGTATGAGTAATCCGTTTATTGTAAATCACCATATGATGACCAACGCTTTTTATTTTTATCCTATTAATATCTACATCTAAAAAAATACAATTTTTAACATTAATTCCATTTTTTATTAATGCTATTTTTCCATCATAAAAGCCAACAATTTCACCATCAAGATGGTTTGTTGCCAAAAGACCGCAAAGAAATCCATCGCTATCCGGGCTAAGAATATATTTTTGTTTTTTTTCAGCAATCCACGGATATTCGTCAAGGATTCTCTTATAATTAATTTGTTTGTTGTTCATATTTATTTAAGAAAAAAATCAATAGGTTTTTTTGTATATAACTGCCAATTCTTTTAATTCGATAATATCTACTCTTCTTTCTCCTCTTTCTATTTTTGAAATATAAGATTGGGGTTTTTTTAATTTTAAAACCACATCTCTTTGTTTTAGGCCAGCATCAAATCGAGCTTTTTTAAGCTTTTTTATTACATTCTTATATTCTTTCGAATAAATTGACTTTGGCATATTTATTTGTATTATATAACCTATTGTGGTATATCCCAAAATAGGTTATATAATAAAGAGTGTTTTTGTCATTATTTGCACGCCATTGAAACTTTTTGCGAGCAAACAATCAAGCAGCAAATCTTAGCGCTCCGACTACTCTGACTATCGGCATATAAGCTTTTCTCGTTCTAAAGTTGGATTAAAAAAAATCGAAAAAAGCGAAGCGGTGTCACTGCGAACAATGGAAGTATTGCACCCCCTTGACAAAAATAAAAAAGCATAAATAAAAAAAGCTATGATGCGGCTTGTCAAGGCTATTTAGAAATGTCCCCTTTTGAGCCAAGTAGAAATGTCCCTTTTGGGTTATTTTTTAAGAATTTAGCTTTTAAAAACCGCTTGCGCCGCTTTGAATTTATTCACTAAAAATTGTTTTCTCCAAGGATGATC
>JAHILZ010000085.1 GCA_018896765.1 Patescibacteria group bacterium
TAAGGCGCTCAGATCTACGAATAATATTCAAATCTACGAATGCTAAATAAAAAATAAAGGCTCCGATGTCCATCGGAGCCTTCGTTTTTTATTTGCCGCAGTCCCTTGATAATTCCTTAATTTGGCGCAAAACAAAGGATTGTCTTTAACCGGCAGAATCCTCTACTGAGAGATTCTGCCGCGGCGAAAAAATATTGCCACAATTTTTTTTAATTTTTCATCATTTCTTTCCACTCCTCGAATTTAGGAGTTAGTTTTTTAGTTAAACAGAGCGGTATCATCATATCCGTAACATCCAAATCAGTTTTTGATCTCTCGGATAGAAAGCGGACAAATTTTATTCCTACTTTCGCAAAGTCGTTGTCATCGCCAAGCGCATCATCGTATGTTTTATATCTCAAGTTAAAATCATCATTAACTATTTGGCGTAACTTGAAATCGTAGCCACGCTTTCTGAGCTGTTTATAGTACTGATGATGAATTTCGTCTAAAAGCAGTCTGTGCCACGTTTTCTCAAACATAGTAGCACCGCGAAATAGCCAAAAAACTAACGCTGTTGCTTCAAATTTTAGAACTTCCTTTTTTTCAGGAGTTTTGATTTTTCCTTCTTTCTTAAAATGCTCAATAGTTTCGGCAACTATCTTTGCAAACTCTTCTATGATGAAAGAAGAACTACCTTTAATCATCTTTTTGTATTTTCTGTGTCTGAAAAATTTTCTTAGCATAATGGTTGAAAAATTAAAAAAATTATGGCGATGAATCTCTGAAAAAGATTCTAAAACTTTTAATTATTTCCGATAACGTATACCGATAAGCGAAGTTCGCTTTCCTTTTCTGTTGTATAATTGTGCGGATGCACCACAACAGAAGAGGGAAGTGAATTTGCGAAAAAGTCGGGCTGAGACTTTTTCCGCTTATCGTGTTGTTATACGCCCTTGCCCGCAGGCAAAGCGCAGCGGGGTTTGAAGCGTAGCGTAGAAAGTTCAAAAAATATTTATAGTTAATATTTTGATAGGCCTCTTCTTTTATTTTAATTTGATTTTTTGTTTTTAAAAAGGGGAGAGGGGTTAGGGGTGAATTCCCTTTTTAAAAACTCTTTATTTAATACAAATTTTGTCCAAGAAACCCAGTGCTTCAGAATTAACTCTAAAAGGAAATATTGATAGAAAAAATGGTAAGTATTCTGGGAACCTTTTTATCGTCGGCGGTAAAGTTTTTCCATCGAAATTATTCGCTTCAGTTACAAGTTCATTCCAGCTTTTTTCTTGCTTAGGTTCGATACTTAGATTTTCTCCTTTTTTAATTCGCCAGAGGTAATAATCTACAGAATCATCAGGGACAAATTCCTCAAAATGCATAAATGATATTTCTTTCCAATTTTCAGCAATAAAATCTCGCTGTTTAAGTCTTGTCATCATTTCAATGTAAGGTTTTAAAAGGTGTGAACTAAATTTATAGTTATCCTCAAATGTTTCTTCAAGCATCTTATAGTTTAATTTTACTACAAAGTCTATATCGTAATATGGAGGCATCAATCCATATTGATGTTTTGATTTACGACCGTTAAATTCTAGAATTTGAAGAATTGCTGTTTCTAGTATATTGATAGTGGCGCTTTCTTGGTGTAAATTTTTAGATATTAATGAAAGCATTATAAATGGGAGTAATGATGCTTCTCCTCCCCAAATTGCATAAGCATTTTTATATTTTTCAACAATACCGGGAGCAAGGATAGTTTTGTATTCATCATTACCTATAATAAATTGAGATAATTTTAATGGATAAATTACGGCGATTGCTGAATGTTTTCGTAAAGGCATAAGATCTTTATCTAACGGTGAAGTGAACGAAGAGTCAAACCCGACTGTATCTATTTCCATCTCTAAGAGTTTGGCAGTATTAAGAATATCATTCCAGACTATCTCGTAGGAATTTAGCCAGTATTTATCTTCAAGATTGTATTTATCTACGAGATAAAAAATAAGTGATAGTAGAAGAACTAAGACGTGAACGACTGATGTGTGATTTTCTGATTTTCGATATGGTCCAACAACCATCGTAGCATAAAGAACTCCTGCGGCTATATCTCTTTTGCGTTGCTCTTTGGGTAAATTATCATTACTTATTTTAAGAATTTCACACAAAAATGAGTTTACTTTTTCCATGTCTGGCAAACTAAAACCATTAGCAAATATTAAATCTATAAGTCTTTTATATGCCTCTGCATTTTGCGGAAGTATACCTTCTGCCATTGACTGAAATCCATTTAATAGATCGCTACGAGTCCAGACGCGTAAAGGATTATCTTTCCATTTTTTTTCATTAAGTGCAACAATCTCAACACGAACACTATCATCGATTTCACCATTAGTCACTAAATATGAAACATGATTACTATCCTTGTTTATATCGGGGTGTTGTATGGGGCAGTCTATTAAAACTTCTATTTCGGGTTTTACCTCATTTCGCCAGCGTTTCAAGTTTATATTCCCTCCCTTAAGCTGGTAAGCATGTGGTATTTTATTTTGATCAACGGAAACAACGTCTTTTCCTAGTTCAAAATTTGTGTTTTTTATAGAATATTTTAAGACATGACCAAGAGTTGTGAGCCATTCACAAAATAATGGTTGGTAGGTAAGTTCATTAACTGAATCCAGCCAATATTCAATAGCTCTTTGGAGAAAAGGGTCTTGATTTTTTGGTTGTTTGATTGTATTAGTTTGCATAGTATTAATCCACAATTTTACGAGATTCCAAATCTTTAAGATGATCTTCATATTTTTTGTCTAATATAGCTTTTTCTTTTTTTTTGTAAATTTCTTTCTCCTCGGGGGTAGTTTTAGCATCAGATTCCATTAGTTTTTTTACCGCTGCCTGAGCCGCAAAAAGAGAAGGTCTCACAGGTTTTGATCGATCATCATCATCGAAATCAATAGAAACTTTTTCGAGTGCAGAGAGTATGGATTCTGGACTAAGTTCTGGGTTTCCCGGTATGACATTTCCGCTTTCCTTAATTGATTCATCGATTGACTTAAATAAACCTCTTTCTATTTGGCCGGCCATATCTTCTGCAACAGTGGATACCTTATCTATTAAATCATTTGCGTTCATTTTTTGAATATCTTGTTTTGCAACAGTAAATCCGCTTTGTACATGCTGTAAATCATTAACAATATGTCGTCCATTAGCATGTAAAGCCCCCATTTTATTTCCTTCATGCAACATTTTTTTGTTTATCATGTTAAAAAGAGGTGCGTTTTGTCTTACCTTTTGTTGGAGAACTAAGTCTATAGTTTTTTTTATTATTTTTTTTGCTTCTGGAAAATCGGCAAGCATATATTAAGTTTATTAATAATTAATATTTCGTAGCGTAGCGAAGAAACTCATTATTTCCCCTCTTTAAATTAATAAAAAAATCAAATTTAAATTTTTTTAAGGCCTATCAAAATTCCTTATTTATAAGGAAATATTTTTTGAATTGCGTATAACAAGTTATATACGAACTTTTTAACTAAATTACAAATTACAAATTACTCTCACTGCTTTATCGGCATAATAATATACAAATAATCCTGTTTCTTATCATCTGTTTTCACGGGATCAATCGGCCGTAAAATACACGGCGTGTTGCCGTCAACCAGCTCCATGCTTACCAGCTCGCTGCCGATGCTGCCCAGGCCGTCCAGCAGATAGCGGTAATTAATAACTATGCTGTTGTCGTCGCCGCTTACATCCACCGCCAACTCGGTAACATTTTCTCCCGCCTGGCCGGAAATAGCGGAAATTATTACGCTGTTTTTGCCGGCAGGAAAATCTAAACTCACATCATTA
>JAHILZ010000086.1 GCA_018896765.1 Patescibacteria group bacterium
AATTCTGAATTTCGAATGAATAACTTAATGACTTAATTTTGAAACATTAAAACATTCAAAATTCAATAAAAATTCGAAATTGGAAATTCAAAATTTTAGATTTTACATTGTCATTTTTCATTTTGATATTTAAATTTTTCATTTTTTATCATGCGAATCATAAAAATCAATTCAGATAATCCTTCTTTGGAAACGATTAAAATTGCCGCGAAAGTTCTCAAAAATGGAGGAGTAATAATTTATCCTACCGACACGATTTACGGATTGGGAGCGAGCGCTTTGGATAAAAACTCCGTGAAAAAAATATACGAAGTAAAAAAAAGGCCCGCAACCAAGCCTTTGTCTATTGTGGTAAAAGATATAAAAATGGCAAAAAAATATTGCGCTATGTCTAAAAAACAGGAAGAGATATTTTCTTCGCTGTTGCCCGGGCCTTTTACGCTGATTTTTAAAAAATGTTCGGATAAATGTCCCTCACGGATTTTTACCGGTTATAAAAATACTTTTTCCGTAAGGATTCCTGATTATAAGATTACGGCGCTTCTTGCTAAAGAATTAAAAATTCCATTTACGGCGACTAGCGCTAATATTTCCGGGCTTCCCGGGAGCGGAGATATTATGGAAGTTTTAAAGCAATTAGGCATTAATAAAAAAAATCCAAATCTGCCCCGAAGACTTGGGATTGATCTGGTTTTGGACGCGGGCGTTTTGCCCAAAAAAAATTCGTCAACGATTATTGATTTGACGGGCAATGAGCCAAAAATAATAAGAAAGTAGCGCTGAAATGGAAATTTTGCTATAATAAAAGAAGTTATAAAGTTGAAAGTTATAAAGTTTATAAAGTCGGAAAAAATTCTTAAAAATTTTTACTTTATAACTTGATGAACTTGATAACTTTATAACTATTTCGTGTGCCGAAGGAGGGGGTCGAACCCTCATGGACGTAAGCCCGTACGATTTTGAGTCGTATGCGTCTGCCAGTTCCGCCACTTCGGCAATATTGATATTATTAAGAAATAATATCTCATAGAAGCGATTTTGTCAATTACAACAAGTGTGATTGGTGGAGTAGTATTTTAAGGCTAAATTCTAAATTTAAAATTTTAAATCAATTTTAAATGAAATAATTTTAAAATTTAGTCATTTAGGATTCATTTAGAATTTAAAATTTAGACTTTAAAATTATTTGAGATGGCCAAGATAATCGGCATAGTCAATCAAAAAGGAGGAGTGGGAAAGACTACCACCGCGGTAAATCTGGGGGCTTTTTTGGCTTCTAGGGGCAAGTATGTGCTTTTGATCGATTTGGACCCTCAGGCCAATGCTTCCAGCGGCTTGGGAATAAGAGTTAATAACGAAGAGGGGAAAGAGCCGTCCCTCTATGAGGCTTTAATGAATAATATTCCAATTTCTGATGTTGTAAGAAAAACAACGATTTTGGGTTATGATATTATTCCTTCCACTGCCGATTTGGCCGGGGCGGCGATAGAATTGGTATCAAGGGAGAATCGGGAATTCGCGCTTTATAATTTGCTGCATTCCGTCAGGAGTTCTTATGATTATATTATTATCGATTCTCCGCCAAGTCTTGGTCTTTTGACAATTAATGGTTTGGTGGCTACCGAGCAATTATTAATTCCGATTCAATGCGAGTATTATGCTTTGGAAGGATTAGTGCAGCTCTTGAAAACAGTGGATTTGATAAAAGAAAATATCACCCATTCTTTGGATATTATGGGGGTTGTTTTGACGATGTATGATAAGAGAAATTTACTTAGCCGCCAGGTAGAAAAAGAGGTAGCGCGTAATTTTCCCGGAAAAGTTTTCAGAACGATTATTGCTCGCAATGTCGAGTTGGCCGAAGCGCCTTCTTTCGGCAAGCCGATAATTCTTTATAAGCCGAATTCCGTCGGCGCGAGGTCATATGATAATTTGGCAAAAGAAATAATCGCGATGGAGCGAAAAATAGAACATCCAAAATTCACGATTTAAAAATAAATTTTGAATTTCCAATTTTGAATTTCGAATGAATTTAAAATGAATTAATTTCGAAACAAAAGGTTTAACAATAAGTTTCAAAATTAAAAAATTAGAATTTGATTCAAAATTCAAAATTTATAATTCAAAATTAGTCAAATTTTATGTCAAAAAATGTTTTGGGTCGAGGATTGAGTTCCCTTATTCCTTCAAAAAATAAAGCGCCAATCTTTGCCGCAAATTCCGCGCTTGGCAAGGAAAATCAAAATGCTTTTTCGTACGCGGGAATTATTGCTAATATTGAAATTGGAAAAATTTCCAAGAATCCCGGCCAGATGAGGAAAATTTTTGATTCCGAGGCAATGAATGATTTAGCGGAGTCAATAAAAATGCATGGAATTTTGCAGCCGTTGGTCGTAACGGAGAAATCACCCGGCGCCTATGAATTGATTGCCGGAGAACGAAGGCTTGAAGCTTCAAAGATCGCCGGTTTAGTCAAGGTTCCTGTAATAGTTCGCACTGCCGATGCTCAGCAGAAATTGGAATTAGCTCTGGTGGAAAATATTCAAAGAGAAGCGCTCAGCCCCATAGAAGAAGCAATGGCTTATAAAGAATTGAGCGCCGAGTTTAATCTTACTCAAGAAGAGGTTGCCGCCAGGAGCGGAAAAAGCCGGTCGCGGGTAGCTAATTTTTTAAGGCTGCTGTCTTTGCCGCTGGAAATTCAAAACGCTATTAACGAAAAAAAGATTTCCGAGGGGCACGGAAGGGCGATTTTATCGCTTGCAAATCCTGAAAAGCAAAGAGCGCTTTTTCAGGAAATTCTTAAAAATAATTTAACGGTCCGCCAGGCGGAAGAAAAAGTAAAGCTGGTTTCGGTGGCCGGCCACACGAGAAAAATTGGCAGAAAGGACTCTCCGTGGAAAGAAACAGAAAATATTTTATCGGAATTTTTATCCACTAAAGTGGAGGTCAGGAAATCGGGCAGCGGAGTTAAAATTATCATAGATTGTTACGAAGGAGATATGGATAGGATAGCAGGCAGTATTTTAAATAAAGAAAAGCAGGGATAAAGCTGTTTGTCCCGCGTCGACTCCGCGGCTTAATAGCCGGATTTTTAAAATAGTTAATTTTTAATATTGACTTTTGCATTTTGATTTTTTACTATGCGCATAATTGATATTTTTCGACTTTCAACGAGAATTTTTAAAACTAATAAGCTAAGGACTATGCTTACGGTTTTAGGCATTTCCGTCGGTATTGGCGCCATACTGTTTTTAGTTTCATTGGGATCGGGGCTGCAACATATTTTAATCAGCGAGATTGCGGCTTCAATGCTTTCGATGGACATCAAAGTTGACTCTAGCGCGCTGATAAAACTGGACAAAGATCAAATTGAAAAAATAAAATCTATAAATGGAGTTGCCGAAGTGAGTCCTGTTTTTAAAATTAGCTCTATGATGAGGGTTGATGAATTGAGCGGCGCAATTTCCGCCATTTTGGTTAAGCCGCCTTTTTTCTCTATGGAGGGGCTTAAAGTCGCAAATGGCGTTTTTTTTACAGGCGATTCTGATAATAAAATTGTTGTTTCAACCGCTACTTTGCAGCTTTTTAACTTGAGCGCGGATAATACTTTAGGGAAAACAGTTCGTTTTGAATTATTTATGCCGAAAATCGATGAAAAAAATGGAAATTTAGTTAATTCGGAAGAAGTTGAAACAGTACGCTTAGAAAAAACTTATGAAATTGTCGGCATAGTCGATGATAGTTCTGAAAGTTACATTTATATGCCAATGGATTCCGTGGAAAATTTAAAAATTCCTTTTTACACTCAGTTAAAGTTAACCGCTAAGGACCAAAAAGATATTCCGGAGATAAAAACTCAAATTGAAATTATTGGTTTTGTCCCGACAGCATTGAGCGATACTATTAGCGACGCGGATAGAATTTTTCAGGCTATTCAGATAATTCTTTCGGTGTTTGGCGCGGTGGCGCTGGTCGTATCAGCCATTGGAATGTTTAATACAATGACGATTGCTCTTCTTGAAAGGACGCAGGAAATCGGAATTATGAAAGCGCTAGGCGCTTCCCGCCATGATATTTGGAAATTGTTCTTGGCCGAATCCGTCATTATTGGTTTTTTGGGCGGGGCAGTTGGAATTATTCTTGGATTTTCGGGAACATACGCGGTAAACGCGGGTGTTAATGTTCTTGCTAAGAATTTCGGCGGGCAGCAGGTTAGTTTATTCTATACATCGAATAGTTTCGTGTTTTTTATTATCATTTTTTCCACGATAGTAGGTTTTGTAACAGGATTATATCCCTCGCGGCGCGCCAGCCGCTTGAATCCGCTGGAGGCGCTGAGGTATAAATAAAATCCGCCAAAAGCAGATTTTAAAATTCCGGCTAAAAAGATATTAAAGCAATAAAAGCATGAGCTTTGTTAGAAATTCACAAATCAATCAACGTTGCATAATATAAAATGAAGACTTGCCATGAAAACAAAAATTTCTAACCTCGTTAGAAATAAATTTTTAAACGGGACTAACAGCGAGAATAAGTCATTTACTATTCACGACTTGCCAAAAGAGGAGCGGCCGCGCGAGCGGCTGGTTAAGTTTGGCGAACAGGCGCTCTCGGCTCAAGAATTATTACAAGTTATTTTGGGGCGCGGCATTGCCGGCGAATCAGTCGCGGTCACGGCGCAAAAACTGCTGTCGCAATTCGGCAGTCTTCAAAAATTAGCCGAGGCGAGCATTGAGGAGCTGTCTTCGGTCAAAGGAATTGGACCGGCAAAAGCGACGCAGATAAAAGCTGTTTTTGAAATTGGCCGACGGCTTTCTGTTCAAACCCCGCCATACAAGAGCAAAGAACTTACTGATCCAAAAAAAGTTTATCAGTTGATAAAGAGCAAACTCAAAGATTACGCGCGAGAACATTTTTATATTATCGCTCTTAATAGCAGGAATCACTCAATCGTGGAAGTTTCGGTTGGCAGTCTTAATGCCAGCATTGTCCATCCGCGCGAAGTATTTTCAGAGGCCATTAAAAACAAAGCCGCGTCGGTTATATTTGTTCATAATCATCCATCCGGCGACCCCGAACCATCGGAAGAAGATTTGGCGATTACGAAAAGATTGGTTGAGGTTGGCAAGATTTTGGGGATTGAAATTATTGACCATATTATTGTGACAAAAAATGGATTTTTGAGTTTTAAAGAGAAAGGGTTATTATAGTTTTGACATCATACATTATGTACGCTATAATGTACATATAATAGATAATATAAAAATATGAACATAAAAATGAAAAACATAATATCAATATCCGAAGCAAGAAGCAGGATTTTTGAAATTGCCAATGAAGTACAGGCGTCAAACAGGGTATATACGATTACTGTTGATGGCAAGCCCAAGGTGGTTATTATGTCTGCCGAAGAATATGAGTCAATGATTGAAACCGTGGAAGTGGAGAGAATTTTTCCTGACTTGGATAAAGATATTGCTGAAACAGAAGAAGCATTTAGAACAGGAGAATATAAAAAATGGCCAACCCTCGAAGACTTGGAAAAAGATTGGGGTTTTGCCGCAGCGGAAAAACCAAAGAAAAAATATGGCATTCGTTTTACAAATAAAACCAAAGGCAAGAAAAAATCTCGATAAATTACCCCGGACATATCGCCTGAGAATCAGGCAGATTCTCCGAGAAATCGCATCTGATCCTTTCTCCGGCAAGAAATTATCGGGAAAGAGAAAAGATCAATATTCTATTCGTGTTTGGCCGTATAGAATTATTTACATCATAAAAAAGATGGAACTTATTGTTTTTGTCATTGATATCGACCATAGGCAGGGAGTTTATAAATAATAGGAAAAAATTAAAAAAAAGTTAAAATTAAATTGATGAGCAAATACGAGAAATTTTCAAAAGAAGATTTAATGGCGCTAGTTGAAAAACAGGACAATGAATTGGCGTCCAAGAAATATGGGCTAGTGTGGGATTCCGATTTTATCCGATGATTATTGAGGATGGAAAAATTATTGGGTTTGACGGCATTGTTGACATAAAAGAGCATCCCCGAAGACAAACAATTAAAAAAGGAAATAAGTTTTATGTATATCCAATTGATAAAGAAGGTATTGAGAGAAAATGGCGATATGCAAGACAAAGCGTTGAACAGATAAAGCATCTATTGAGAGTAAAAAAGACTGCTAAGGGTTATGAAATAGAGATAGGAAAAGACTTTGGTTCGTATCGTACTGTATGGATTGATAAAAAATATGACGCTAATGAAAATGGATCAAAGCTGGTAAAACAAATTACAGGGGTAGATTTTCCCTATCCCAAATCTATTTTTACGGTTAAAGATTGCATATCAACGATTATTGGAAACAAAAAATCTGCTCTTGTTTTAGATTTTTTTGCTGGTTCTGCCACTACTGGACATGCGGTTTTGGAATTAAACAAAGAAGATGGCGGAAATAGGAAATTTATTTTGTGCACCAATAATGAAGTTAATGGAATAGAAAAAGAGCTTAGAGAAAAAGGTTTGAGCGAAAAAGAAATTCAAGAATATGGCATTTGCAGAAAAATCACTTATTCGAGACTTGAAAAAGTAATCAAAGGTTATAAAAAAAATGGTAATGGTGAAAAAGTTGATGGACTCGGCGGAAATTTACAATATTTTAGAACTGATTTGATTAAGGATACGAAAAACAAAGATCAGATGAGGATTGATTTGACTGAAAAATGCACTGAGATGCTTTGCGTGAAAGAAAATATTTTTAATTTTAAAATAGAAAAAGAAGATTATAAAATTTTTATATCTAATAAAGGTGATAAGTTTTTGTGCGTGTATTATAATTTGTTCGATGAAAGTTTCAAGGAATTTTTGAAAGAAATTAAAAAATTGACCGGAGAAAAAAAGATTTATATGTTTTCAATTAACGGAACGACGGATAAAAAACTTTTTGCCAGCGTTAAAGATTGCATTATTGAAGAAATCCCGCAAAAAATAATTGAAATTTATAAACAACTTGTAAAATTGAATATTCCAGCAAAAGCCGATACGATTTTTTTGGAATTTGATGAATAAAAAAAGGCAAGAAACTTTTTGGCGGAATAGCGGCGAATACTGATGAAAGAAGTTATAAAGGCCGTTGGGTTTATTTTGCGGAAAACAGCAAAAAATTTAAGAAAGGCGAATTTGGAAATTGGATAGATTTGGAATTGTAATTTTGGCGGGCAGGCAATCAGGCGGGTGAAAAGTCATAAGCGTAATTTTGAATTTTAAAAAACAGCCCAAGCATTTGGGCTGTTTTTTTTAATTGATTTAAATTTATACTTGCGGCGTTTCTTCCGTAGCAGGTTTTTTAGATGTCGCATAGTCGCATTTTGGATATTGATTGCAGCCGTAAAAAATCCTTTTAAATTTTCCTTTTTTCTCAACCAGTTCTCCTGGATTGTCTCGCTTCGCGAGATCTGGCGAAGCCAGACATTTGGGGCATTTCATTCCAATCGTTTTTTCTATTTTTTTGATAGTTTTACAAGCGGGGTAATCAGAGCATCCCAAAAAAGATCCGTACCTTCCTGTTTTGACTTTCATCGGTTTGCCGCATTTTTCACAAACTTCATTTGAGTGTTTTTCGTGCAGTTCTTTTTCTTCGCCCATGGGCATGGTGGTTTTGCAGTCCGGATAATTAGTACAGGCCATAAATTTTCCAAAACGGCCAAGTTTTATTATCATCGGCGCGCCGCATTTGGGGCATTTTTCGTCGCTTTTTTCTTCCGTAAGATCTTTTTTGTTTATTTCCTTATCTTTTTTTAGCAAGTTTTCTTTGAATGGCCCATAAAATTCTTTTATAACCGGCACCCATTGTTTTTTGTTTTCCGCGATTTCATCCAGATTTTCTTCCATTCGGGCGGTAAATTTTATATCAACGATTTGCGAAAAATGTTCGACTAAGACTTTGTTGACGATAACCCCGATTTCTTTGGGATAAAATCTTTTTTCTTTTTTTTCCACATAACCGCGGTCTTGAATCGTGCTTATGGTCGGCGCGTAAGTGGACGGCCGGCCAATGCCGTATTCTTCCATAATTTTAATCAAGCTTGCTTCGTTGTATCTTGCCGGAGGGGATGTGAAATGCTGATCGCTTGTAACTTTTATTAAATCCAGTTCTTCTTCTTTTTCTAATTCCGGCAAGATTATTTCTTCGGATTTTGAGGGATAAATTCTGAGAAAACCGTCGAATTTTATTATTGATCCCGTGGCGCGTAAAATGTAGTTATCATCTTTTGCATTGGCGCTTATATCAATGCTAGTTGAATCAATTTTAGCGCTTGCCATTTGAGTAGCGACCATTCTTTGCCAGATTAAAGAGTATAGTTTGAATTGTTTTGAATCCAGAAATTCTTTTACACTCTCGGGGCTTTTTGCCGGGTCCGTAGGCCTGATTGCTTCATGCGCTTCTTGCGCGCCTTTGCTTTTTGTTTTAAATCTTCGGGGACTGTCGATTGTATAGCGAGCGCCGAAGTTTTTGCCAATATAAGCTTTGACGGTGGCAAGAGCGTCTTCGCTCAAATTTAGCGAATCGGTCCTCATGTAGGTTATTAATCCTACAGATTCTGATGCGCCTAAGTCCATACCTTCATATAATTGCTGGGCAATCATCATCGTCTGTTTAGCGCTGTATCCGAATGTGTTGCTTGATGCCTGCTGGAGCGTACTGGTGGTAAAAGGCGGCAGAGGGTTTCTTTCCGTTTCTTTCTTTTTTATTTCCAGCACTTTGTATGTTGATTTTTCCAGTTCATTTTTTATTTTTTCCGCTTCTTCTTTTGTTTTAATCCCGAGTTTAGGCAGGACTTTATCGTTTATTTTGGCTAATCTTGCTTCAAATTCCGCTTTTGACTTTTGACTTTTGACTTTTGACTTTATTTCCCAGTATTCATCGGGAATAAATTTTTTTATTTCTTCTTCGCGCTCCACGATTAAGCGGACAGCGACTGACTGCACTCGTCCGGCCGAAAGGCCGAAGCGGATTTTTTTCCAGAGAAGAGGGGAGAGTTCGTAGCCGACAAGACGATCAAGCACGCGCCGCGCCTGTTGGGCGTTTACCAGATTCATATCGATTTGGCGCGGATTGGCCAAAGCTTTTTCAATGGCGGTTTTGGTGATTTCGTGAAAAACAATCCGTTCGTAAGGCTTTTGATTTTCTTCTTTTTTAGTTTTTTGAGTTTTGTTTGGGATTTTATTTTTTGAGTTTTGTTTGGGATTTGAGATTTGGGATTTGTTATTTCCCAAATTAAGTATTTGGGTCAGGTGCCAAGATATCGCTTCTCCTTCGCGGTCCTCATCGGAAGCCAGGATTATTTTATCGGCTTCACTCGCGATATTTTTCAGTTCGGCGATATGTTTTTTACTTTTTGGGTTTGCGACATATTCGGGTTCAAAATTATTTTCCGTGTCAACGCCTAGTTTGCTTTTGGGCAAATCGCGGACATGGCCAAAAGAAGATCGGACAATGTAATCATTGCTCAAAAATTTTGAAATAGTTTTTGCTTTGGTTGGAGACTCGACGATGATTAAATTCATAGTTTGTTATAAATTTTATAATATCGTTATAAAGATTATAAAAATTATCTTGCGATGATATAATTCCCGCTTCCCAAATTTTTCACCATTCCTTTCATTTCCATAAGCGTAAGGGCGCCGGATATTTTACCCGCGTCGATTTTGGCTTTTTGCGCTATGGCGTCGATGTGGAGCGGTTCGGCGCCGAGAAAAGATAAAATGGTTTCTTCTTCCGGCGACGCGGAAACAATACTTCTATTAATAGTATATTCTTTAACTTTAGTCAAGTTTAATTCGTCTAGAATTTCTTGGCAAGAGGTTATTGCCTTTGCTCCCTGTTTGATTAAATTGTTTGTTCCTCGAGAGTTCGGCCAATAAATTCCGCCGGGAACGGCGAAGACATCTCGGTTGGCATCAAGCGCAAGCTTGGCCGTAATAAGAGCTCCTGATTTTTCAGCCGCTTCAATTACCAAGACTGCCGGAGCAAGTCCGGAGATAATTCTATTTCTCAGAGGGAACTGGTGTTTTAGCGCGGGTTTTCCAAAAGGGTATTCTGAAACAAGAGCGCCGTTCGCGATAATTTTTTCCGCGATTTGCTTTCGAGGAGAAAGATTGTATGAGTCAAGTCCGGAAGCTAAAACCGCGATTGTTTTCGCGCCATTTGCCATCGCGGTTTCGTGCGCGGCGGAATCGACGCCGTATGCCATTCCGCTGATAATGCTTATTCCCGATCTCGCTAAGCCGCCGACGATGTCGCTTATCGCTTGAGCGCCGTAAGAGGAGATTTTTCTCGACCCCACAACCGCTAAGGGAAAATTTAAGGATTCGGTTAGCCGCCCTTTTATATAGAGTATCGCGGGCGGCGAATAACTTTCTTTTAAAAGTTTTGGATAATTTTTATCATTGATTGTAATGGCGGTAATTTGTTCTTTGATTAATTTTTCCCACTCTTTATCGGGAGAAATTGTCGGACGCAGGCTTGTTATTTTTTCGCTAAGCACCTTGTCTAATCCGCTTTGTTCGAGTTCGCGGGTATTGCCGCGCCATGCGTTTTCCAGATTCTTGAAATAAAACGACAATCTTTTGAACTTAATCGGACCTATTTCTCCAATAAGGTTAAAAGCGTTATAATATTTAGTATCATCGGTCATAAAAATGTATTAAGCGCGGTTTATTATTAATCTATATTTAGCTTCAAGCAATGGCTTCCTCCACTTGACATTTTTTAATCATTTGCTATAATAGCTAATCAGAATAAATTTGAAATTAGCGCATTACTTCTCAGCATTCTGCTGGCAAGCCGCGAACGCATGCCTATCCTCCTTGGTTATGTTAGTAGCTATAAGTTAAAGTTAGCCTTTTATAAGGCAAAACTTTGCGCTTGTCGGTGGAATTTTGAGAAGCAGTAGGCGCTCGAATGTCAAATGACGAATGACAAATGTCAAATCAATGCCAAAGCTCAAAGCTCAAATTTTTGACATTTGGATTTAGAATTTGGTTTGTCATTGGAAATTTGTCATTTGTCATTTTTAATTCATTGTTCTTTTAAAACAATTCTTGCGGGAAGAAAATCGGGTGTTATTTTTAGTTACTGTATCTACTTGGAGGTTCAACCTCCAAGTAGATAGTTCAACCTCCAAGTAGATAATATCCGGTTTCCTTCTTGTAAGAATAAATAGGAATAAGGAGGAGGTGGAAATATGGAAGAAAAGCAGGCTAATGAGGAAAAAAATCGAACAGCGATTCGTATTCGGCAATTTGAATTAAAATCTATTCCTGGTTTAATGACAACAGTTGCTGGTTTGAATCGTAATATAAGACAGCTTCAGAAAGAGAAGAACGAAGCGCTCGATGTCTTAGCTAGAAAGTTTAAAAATGCGCCTTCTGAAAATTTATTGGCTGTTCGAGATAACAAAGATTTTGATGTAGACGTAAGATGGACCGCAGGATTTATCCTTTCAATCGAACATGGCATAATGCATAATCCATAAAGGTTACATTTGGTCAGGATTTATTTTTTCTTGGCCTTTTTTTTGTCAAAATTTTAAATTATTATTTGTATTTGTCATTGCGAGGAGTCAGCAGACGACGAAGCAATCACAACTTTTGCGCGATAAACACGGGATTGCTTCGTCGCTTCGGCTCCTCGCAATGACAGAAGAGTCACACACCCCTTGCCCCTCTCAAGAGGGGAATAATAACTTCCCCAACAACTTCATCAATTATTTTTTGTTCTTCGTCGCTAAAATTTTCCAAAACAAATTTCTCCGTAGGAATTTTGTTTTCCGGTACCCCAATTCCAATTCTAATTCTCGCAAAATCTTTTGTTCCCAGCGCGTCAATAATGGATTGTACGCCTTTGTGCCCGGCTGAAGTGCGATCTCGCGCGATTTTATACTTTCCAAGGAGAATATCCAGATCATCGTGAATAACAATTATATCGCCAGTATCGATTTTATAATAATCGGCAATAGCCCTGACTGCCTTGCCTGATTCGTTCATAAAAGTTTGGGGCTTGGCAAGGATAATTTTTTCATCGTCAATTGTTCCCTTCGAAATTTCCGCGTTAAAATTAATTTGTAATTTGTAATTTGTAATTTGTAATTTCGCAGCTATGGCGTCAATCGCCATAAATCCTGTATTGTGCCGGGTTTTTTTATATTTTTCGCCCGGATTGCCCAGACCAATCACAAGTTTTATATTTGAGTTTTTCATAAGTTGTATTATAATTTTGAATTTTGAATTAAATTCTAATTTATTAAATCCGAAACACAATATCTTAAGGTTTTGTTTCAAAATTAATTCATTTTAAATTCATTCGAAACTCAAAATTGGAAATTCAAAATTTTACCTATTTTCATCATAAAACATTCTCAACTCATCATAAGTGCCGTCTTTCGGCAGCAACACATCCGCTCCGTTTATGTTAGCGGCGCTTAATAGCCCCGTTTCCATATTCGAGTTGGGAATTTTGCTTTTTGTTTCTTTGATATTCTTCGCGATAGCGCTTAATTTTTGCAACTGGGGAAGAGAGATATCAGTTTTAACATTTTCGCCGATAATATTCAAAATATCCGTTACTTTGAAAAAATTATCCCAAAGATTATTTTTTTCTATTTTTTCTTTTAAGAGAAAAATAATTTTATGCTGGCGCTCAATGCGGCTAAAATCTCCTTTGATGGTATGGCGCGATCGGGATAATTTTAGAGCCAATTCGCCATCGAGATGGTAAACACCCGCCTTAAGAGAGATTGGGTCATATCCAAAAGTGTTGTTTGGAAAAGCCGGATCAATGAGATCTTCTTCGAGAGTATAATCTATGCCGCCAAATACGTCTATAATTTTCTTAAATCCTTCAAAATTAGCGATAACATAATAATTAATGGGTATGCCGGTAATTTTTTTAATTTCTTGGGAAAGGATTTTTATTCCATCTCTGGGGTTATTTTTTGCGCGATAGGCGTAGATGGCATTGATTTTTCCCCAGTATTGGCTTTCCGGCAATTCAACATAAAGATCGCGGGGAATGGAATTAATCGTAATTTTTTTTTGGTCGGAAGAAATCGTCAGGATAATTATGGTATCGGTTAAGTTTTCTCCGTTGTGTCCGGGACCGGCTATGCCCAGAAGCAAGATATTAGTTTCGCCATTTGGGCTTTTTCTCAGTTCATTGTCGCTGGCTAATAAAATTTTTTTGAACTGGCTGATGATTTCAGTTTTTGAAGGGTTTTCGAATTCGTAAATATTCGCCGCCGTTCCCATAAATTTCGCGCCGGCGAAAAGAAAAGCGGAAATAATAATAATTATTAGAAAAATTATCAAAAAGAGAGTTTTTTTCAACCCGTTAGAAATTCCCATATTAATAGCTTTGTTTATTTGTTAAACCGCATTAGAAAAGTTACATATTTCTAACGGGTTTCATTTGGTAGTTTTAGTTGTATATACTAAATATACAGGATACTTGAAATTGATTCAATAGGGTGGTACAATGAACAGGTAAATATGAACTATTTAAAAGGCGTGTTTTTTTGTCACTTCAAGCAATAATAAAAGAAAAAAGTTTTTAATGACAAATGTCAAATGACGAATGTCAAATCAATTTTAAAATTCAAATGTCAAATTAGTTTTTTGGATTTTAGGATTTGGGTTTGAATTGTCATTTGAGCTTTGGAATTTGGATTTAGATCACTATGTCTGAAAGTTTTAAAAAAGAAATTGATCAATTATCGGACAGCGAGGAAAATTATGAAGAAAAAAAGCAAGAAGGATCTTATAAAGGTTTTTTTGATTTTTTTAAAGAAATTATAAAAGTAGTGGTTATTTCAGCCGTTATAGTTATTCCGATTAGATATTATTTGATTCAGCCTTTTTTTGTCAGCGGAGCAAGCATGGTGCCGCAATTTCATAATGGAGAGTATTTGATTATTGATGAATTCAGCTATAGGAATAATGCGCCTCAAAGAGGAGACGTTGTCGTTTTTCATTATCCGAAAGACCCCTCTCAGTTTTATATCAAGCGCATTGTTGGATTACCCGGCGAAACGGTACAGATAAAAAACGAGCAAGTTATAATTTATGATAAAAACAAGCAGCTTTATCCTTGGGGGCTGGTATTGGACGAAACCGGATATTTGAAAAAAGGGGAGACAACCAAAGGCAATGTTGATTTGATGCTTGAGGATGATCAATATTTTGTTTTAGGCGATAACAGGCAGGCCAGTTCGGATTCTCGGTACTGGGGGATATTGGATAAAAAGTTTATTATTGGAAAAGTTTGGGTTCGCGCTTGGCCGTTTGATAGCGTAAAAATATTTTCGGAACAAATAACATATTAGTTATAAAGTTATAAAGTTATAAAGTTATAAAGTAAAAATAAAGTAAGTTCAAAACTTTATAACTTTAAGAACTTGATGAACTTTATAACTGTTAAATTTATGTCGCCAAAAATAAAATTAGAAAATTTTATTGCTCCCAAGGGAATGCAAGATGTAATGCCCAGTGATTGTTTGTATTGGGATTATATTTTTTCTGCCGTTGATAAGCTAGGGAAGACATATGGTTTTAATCGAATCGAAACGCCTATTTTGGAAGATTCAAGATTATTTTCAAGGAGCATCGGGGAAAATACGGATATAGTGGAAAAAGAAATGTACAATCTAACCACTAAAGGCGGCGATAAATTAAGTTTGCGCCCGGAAGGCACAGCGGGCGTAATAAGGGCGTATATCAATAGCGGGATGGCAAACTGGTCCCAGCCGGTCAAGCTTTTTTACACTGGACCGATGTTTCGCTATGATAGGCCCCAAGCGGGAAGGCAAAGGCAGTTTACCCAGGCAGGTTTTGAAATTATCGGCAGCATGGATCCGATTTTTGACGCTCAGATGATACAGCTGGTTTATTCTATTTTTAAAAAAATAAAATTGAAGAATATCGTTATTAATATTAATAGCATCGGGGATGCGAAATGCCGCGGCAAATATAAGACCGCTTTGGTGGATTATTATAAATCCCGGGCGAATAAATTATGTCCGGATTGCCGCCGCAGATTGAGTAAAAATCCTTTAAGGATTTTGGATTGCAAGGAAGAAAAATGTTCCGCTATGCGGGAATTCGCGCCGCAGATAGTGGATTACTTATGCGTAGAATGCCATAATCATTTTAAATCGGTTCTTGAATATTTAGATGAAATAAATATTCCGTATATTTTAAATCCTTACTTAGTCAGAGGGTTGGATTATTATACAAAAACGGTTTTTGAGATTGTTGTTGAAGGAGGCAATAAAAGGCAATTATCCTTGGGCGGGGGAGGCCGCTATGATGACTTGGTGGAAATTTTGGGCGGCGCTCCAACACCGGCAATCGGGGTGGCTTTGGGGATTGAAAGAATCGCAGATCAGCTGAAAGCGTCTCATGTCGCGCTCGTTAAAAATTCTTCGGCTAAAGTTTTTATAGTTCAATTGGGAGATAAAGCCAAGAAAAAAAGCTTTAAATTATTTAATGATTTGCTGGAAGCGGGCATTCCCGCGGCAGAGTCTTTTGGCCGCGGCAGCATAAAAAGTCAGTTAAGAGTGGCAAATCGGTTGCAAGTAAGAATAGTTCTTATAATCGGGCAAAAAGAATCTTTGGACGGTACGGTTATTTTGCGCGATATGGAAAGCGGAATGCAAGAAATTATTGATAGTTTAAAAATCATCAAAGAAGTTAAAAAAAGAATGAAAAATGGAAACTAGAACTAAGTTATAAAGTTATAAAGTTATAAAGTTAATCAATTTTACTTTATAAACTTGATGAACTTTACAACTAAAATCGTGTGTGTTTTTTGTAAAATTGCGAATAAAGAAATAAAAGCGGAAATTCTTTATGAAAGCGATGATGTTTTGGCATTTAAAGATGCCCATCCTTTGGCGCCAATTCATATTTTAATTATACCCAAGAAGCACATAGAAGGAATAGATTTTTTAGGAGAAGCGGAAGAGGATATTCTATTAGCCGGAAAAATGATAATTGCCGCGAAAAAACTTGCCGACAAAGCGGGGATTGGGAAAAAAGGATATAAGCTTTTATTTCGGGTAGGGCGAGATGGCGGACAAGAAGTGGGGCATATTCATTTGCATTTGCTGGGGGGCGCGAAACTTAGCGAGGATATAAAACCAATTTAAAATTTTTAATTAAAAATTCAAAAACAACCTTTTGTAATGTCAAAGTTCAAATAACAAATGCCAAATCAACATTAAATGACTAAATGTCAAATTTTTGAAATTTGGATTTTGTGCTTGAATTGACATTTGACATTTGACATTTGTAAT
>JAHILZ010000087.1 GCA_018896765.1 Patescibacteria group bacterium
GATATTCAAGCGAAACCGGAAGAAATTGTGAGGCAGTTAATGCTTGATAAACTTATTAACGAATATGAATATCCGACGGATTTAATAAGGGTTGAATACGCGATTTCGTTTGGCAGGGAGAAGAAGTTGGCGGACATTGTTGTTTTAAACAAAGTTGATAAAACCAGCGTTTTTTGTGTTTTGGAAATAAAAAAACACAAAGCGAAAGACGGAAAAGACCAGTTGAAAAGTTATACAAACGCAACAGGCGCGCCATTGGCGATTTGGACAAATGGGACAGAAATAAATTATTACGAAAGGTTAGACCCAAATTATTTTGAGCCGCTTTCTGATATTCCAAAGGCAAGCGAAACAATAGATGATGTAAAAAACGAAATTTTTACTTATCTTGAATTGATGCAAAAAGACCGACTTGCTGAAGAAAGAAAGACCTTGAAAACTTTAATTCAAGAAATGGAAGACGAAGTTTTGGCTGGTTCTGGCGTGGATGTTTTTGAGGAGGTTTTTAAATTGGTTTTTATAAAACTTTACGATGAAATGGAAAGTTCTGAAGATAGACAAATGATTGAAAGGGATTTCAAGAGAATTAAAAAACAAAATCCAAAATTAAAAGACAAAGAAATTTTAAGTAAAATTGATAATAGCGATTTTAGGCAACTGGAATTTAGAAGTAGAGGCGACGCTTATCATACAAAAGAAGTTATCAACAAACTTTTCCAGAAAGCAAAAGAAAAATGGCCTGGAATTTTTGAAAAAGGCGAACCACTCCGAATTACAGATGAAAACCATCTACAAATTTGTATTGGGTTTTTACAGAATGTAAAACTTTTTAATTCTAATTTGCAGGTGATTGACGAAGCGTTTGAATATTTAGTCAACAAGTCCGCGAAGGGCGAAAAGGGGCAATATTTTACGCCAAGAAATGTAATTGATATGTGCGTCTATATGCTCAATCCGAATCCGAGCGAATTTATGATAGACACTGCTTGCGGGTCTTGCGGATTTACCGTACACACATTGTTTAATGTTTGGGAAAAACTGAAAAGCGACGGCAAGGCGCGATTTAGCAATTTTTCCAATAAAAAATTAACAAAAGAGCAAAAAGATTATGTTCTAAAAGTTTTTGGAATTGATTTTGACGAAAAATCGGTTAGGGTGGCTCGAACTCTTAATATGATTGCCGGCGACGGAAGGACGAATGTTTTGCATTTGAACTCGCTGGATTATTCAAGATGGGAAGAAAGATTAAAAGACAGGGAATGGAGCAGAGCATATTTAGAGGGTTATTATAGATTACTGGATTTAGCAAAAGATAGAAAAAATCCGAAGGAATTTAATTTTGATTTAGTAATGGCGAATCCTCCTTTCGCGGGGGATATTAAAGACAAAAGAATGACGGCTTGTTATGAAGTGGCTTACAAAAAGGACAAGCAGATTGATAAAATTTCAAGGGATATTTTATTCATTGAAAGGAACTTGGATTTTCTAAAACCGGGCGGGCGAATGGCGATTGTCTTGCCGCAAGGCAGATTTAATAATACGAGCGATGAAAGGATAAGGGATTTTATAATGGAACGAGCGCGCCTTTTGGCGGTGGTCGGGCTTGATAATAATACCTTTAGACCGCATGCGGGAATAAAAACATCTGTTTTGTTCGTTCAAATGTGGGACGAGAAAATCAATCCAAAGGTTGATGATTACTCAATCTTTATGGCGGTCAGTGAAAATTCCGGCAAAGACAATTCAGGCGATGAAATTTACGAAATGGACAAAAACGGAGAAAGAAAACTTGACGAACACGGGCACCTAAAACAAAAACACGACTTAGACGACATCGCCTTTGCTTTTGAAAAGTGGGGGAGGGAGAATGGGTTGAGTTTTTGGAGGTAGATTAACTTTTTATTTAAAAAAAATATGGATGATAAAGAATTAATAAATTTAATATTGGAGAAGAATGAATGGCAATCATTTGAATGCAAACGAGCTGCAATAAAACCAGCAAAGCTCATAGAGACAGTTTCTGCTTTTTCCAATACAAATGGTGGTATTATTGCTTTGGGATTAGAGGATCCTAAGAAATTTGAGGGACGAAATAGGTTGGTTGGCATAAGTGAAAATCCAGACAATGTATCTGAATTTTTAAAGCTGACAGATAAAGAACTTGCGCCACCTATTTTTGGATGGACTTCAAAATATGTAGATATTACAAATACCAATAAAAAGCAAGATCAGTTATTACTTATATTTATAGAAAAAAGTAATGATGTCCATTCATTAAAAAATGGTAACACTTATGTTAGAAAAGGGAACCAAAATGTTAAAATAGGAGCCGTTGAAATACAAAATCTGCAATATGAAAAGGGCTTGAGAAAATACGAGGATGAAATTTCTAAGATTACTGACTTGCAGGAGCTTAGTCAGAAATTATTTAATCAGTACAAAAAAGATACGGATAGTAATAATGAAGATGAATGGCAGTTTTTAAAAGACAATGGTCTTGCCCATAAAAAAGATGATGTATTCACATTAACAAAAGCGGGTGTATTATTATTTGGAAAAAATCCGACAGTTCTTTTAAAAAGTAAATGTGGAATTAAAATATCACATTACTATGGTACAAAACCTACATATTCAGGAGAGCCAAATTTTGTTGAAAAACCTTTTACGGTAGAAGGCCCTTTAATGAAACAAATTGATGATACCATGGAATATTTTAATTCTATCGTTAAAAAATCTCCACCGAAACTATCAGGCTCTGTTTTCAAGCCTTCATTATTAATCCCCGCATGGGCATTTCAAGAAGCGGTAACCAACGCCGTTATTCATAGAAATTATTACATTGAAGATGATGTGCAAATTAGGATTTTTGACGACAGAATCGAAATCGAAAGTCCTGGCACATACCCTGGCAAAATTACAGTTAATAATATCAGAAATGAAAGATTTGCAAGAAATCCAATGATACAAAGAGTTTTGAATAGATTCCAAGAATCACCAAATCTTGATATCGGCGAAGGAGTTGACCGTATGTTTAAAATTATGAAAGAACATAATTTATATGAGCCGTTGTATTTTCCACAGGAGATAAGACCGAATTCTGTTTTGGTTATTTTACTCAGTACGAAAAGGGTTGAGTATTGGGATATTATAAGCCAATATTTAGATGAAAATCATTATATTAAGCCACAAAAAGCTCGTGAGATAACTGGTGTTATGGACAGTGTTGAAATGTCAAGATTGTTTGGACAATGGGTAAATAGCGGAATTCTTGAGCAAGCTGGTAAATCAAAGAAAGGAAGTTATTATATTAAGCCAGGTACTATTTTAGAGAAAGATTTATTATTAAAGCACTTGAAAATAAATCCCAAAAGCTCTAAAAATGCCTTAAAATAGGGATTTTAAATTTCATTTAATTTCATTAAGGAGAATGAGTTGAGTTTTTGGAGGTAAAAAATTAAATTTTACTAAATATGCAATATTCAAAAACAATATCGTTAGAGTGTCCTCATTGCGATACAAAATGTCAATTTGTACAAGTTGATTCGAGTCATAGATTTTGCAAGAGTGATGAATTGCATCACATTGCTTTTATTTGTACTAATTGCCAAGGCATAATTGCAACAAAGTGGAATGCGAGCGTAGACAATGTTTCTGATTTTCAAAGTCGTCCTACGAGTTACGGTCAGTGCCTAAATAGTTATTATCCATTGGTTGGGGATTGGAAACCGAGAGTTAATTTGTCTTTGATTACAAATAATGAGGTTAAAGATGATTTTAAAGAAGCTACGGGTTGTTATAATAACGGATTTTATAATGCTTGTATGATGATGGCTCGTCGAGCAATTCAACAAGAAATGCTCATTAATAAAGCCAAGGGAGATAATTTATACCAACAAATAGAATTAACTGGAATATCTAAGAAACTAAAGGCTTTATTACACAAAATAAAAAATTTTGGCAATCATGGCGCGCATCCAGACTTTTGCTTATATGATGAGAATGGAAATCAAATTGAAGATAAAAAAGAATTTGCAAAATTAAGTTTAGAATTTTTGGATAGATACTTTGCGGATGAGTATGAAATAGATTCATTGGTTGAAAATGCGCCAAAAAGTGAGAAAGAATTGGATTCTTAAGAAAAACGATATGTCGCAAATCTCAATTATAAAAAAATCAGATATTCAAGAAGCGCGCAGGTTTGACGCGGAGTTTTTTAAGCCGGAGTATTTGGATATTGAAGAAAAATTGGAAAATATAAAATATGATTTTTTATATAATCTTGCGGATAATAAATATAAAAAATTTAATAAAAGTGACGATTATTTTCATTATATTGAGATTGCAAACATAAATTTAATAACAGGCGAATATTCAAAAGAAAAAATTAAAACAAATGAAATACCATCAAGGGCTCAAAAAATTTGCAATAAAAATGATGTTTTAATTTCAATGGTTAGACCGAATAGAAATGCAGTTTCTATAATTCAAGAAGATTTAAAAAATTTGGTAGCAAGCACTGGATTTTGTAAATTAACCAACATAAAAATTAATCCTTATTATTTGTTTATATTATTTAAAACAAAAGACTATGTTAAATTATTAATCAGACATACAACCGCTACAATGTATCCAGCAGTTACGGAAGATGATATCTTAAATTTAAAAATCCCAATCCTCCCCCAATCCTTCCAACTCCAAATAGAAAAAATTGTAAAATCCGCTTATGAAAAACAAACCCAGTCAAAACAACTTTACAAGGAAGCGGAGACAATACTTTTAGAGGAACTTGGTTTAATAAATTACAAACCGGAACATATTTTGTCTTTTGAAACAACAAAAAAGAAAGCGGATGGGGCAAATAGATTTGACGCGGAATATTTTCAGCCGAAATATGAGGAGATAATTAAAAGAGTTGAAAGTTATCATAACGGCTGGGATTATGTTAAAAATTTAGTAAGTTGGAAAAAGGGGATTGAAGTTGGAAGCGATGCGTATCGGGAGACGGGGAAAGATTTTATTAGAGTTGCGGATTTTTCTATCAATAAAATTGAAAATTCAAGCAAAAAAATATCAGATGAACTTTTTGAGAAAAATAAAAACGAGTATCAACCCCAAAAAGGAGAAATGATTTTTACGAAAGATGGGACAATCGGGACAAGTTATGTTTTAAAAGAAGATGTCAATGGAGTTTTAAGCGGGGCGTTTTTGAGATTGAATTTGGAGGAAAAATATCGCGACCTTGAAAAAGAATGTTTATCTCTTATTTTCAATTCCATTGTTTGTAAAATGCAAGTTGAAAAATTATCAGGCGGAGCGATAATCGCTCACTTAAAACCATCAGATTTTGAAAAATTCAAAATCCCGCTCATTGAACCCAAAATCCAAAAACAAATCGCGGAGAGAATACAAAAGAGTTACATATTAAGAAAACAAAGCGAAGAACTTTTAGAGGAAGCGAAAAGGAAGGTTGAGGAGGAGATAGAGAAAGAGGCGGGCGAGAAATTTGAAATAAAAATAAACAATTTTTATTATGAATGAAAAAGAAATTTTGTTGAATATAATAAAAGATAGAGAAGATCTTGAAGAAACAATGTGGCGTGATTATATATGGGGAATGGATGAAAATATAAAACAGCAACGTAGTTTGATTAAGCATTTTATTTTAATTTCAAGCGGAATTATAGGATTTACAATACCGATGTTTGGCAGAACTAATTTGATAAAAAATCCCGTTTTTTTAATTGGTGGACTCGTGCTTTTGTTGATTGTTGTTTTATACGGATTTTTTTATTTGACTAGAATATTAAAAAATGAAAATGAAGGATTAGAAAAGGTTCATAAGGAATTTCTTGATCTACTGGATTTTTCAGAAAATTCTCATAGAAAATTTTTAAGCGACTCCACGGATGAAAATTTTAAAAAACTACAAGAAAAAAGTTTAGAAGCGATAGAAAAATCAAAAAGTTTTTTAGGTAAAGAAGAAAAAACTGGAAATCCGCTAGATCTTATATTTTCTTCTTTTTTTTGTGGTCTGATAGTGATAATATTGTCTTTATCTAATATATGGTAATTTGTAAGATATAATAGCGTTGTTTATAGTTTTCCTATAAAATTAAATTAAAAAAACATGAATAAAAATTTAAAAAAAATAAAAGAATGGGTGGGCATATATACTAAACACATCGAGGAAATTACGCCCGAGGTTCATGTGCGGGACGAGGAAGGATATAAATTTAAATCAGTTGATATATTCCAAAGTAATTTCAATATTGACGCGCCAGATCTTGCGTTGATGTTGGAACAATCAATTAAGCAAAATACTTTAGTTGCTGGCAGTATGTATTTTCCCAAGGGCGTTCTGCTTTCGTTTGCACAAAAATATGAAGAAGAAACCAGGAAGGTCCTAAGAATTCTTTTTGATGAAAAAAGGGAAATTAGTGTTCGTATAAACGAGGCAGAAGAAAAATTTAATCAAATATTAGGAATTTGGAATAAAGAGCAAGAAGACAAAATGAAATACACATTTATAAACCTTCGTTTTTTGAGTTTACTGCTTGGTTTCAGATTTTCTAATTCTTGTAATGCCATAAAACCTCGTGAGTGGAATATGTTTTGTAGATATATTAATGATGATTTTAGAATTCCTCAACACACAAAAAGCGGTCAAAAATATAATATGTTTGAGCCTTATATCGAAAGATTGTGCCATTATATAAAACAAATACCAGAAATAAAAAAAATAAAAGACCAATTAACACGAGGATTAGAATTTGAAGATAAAGATTTCCGCTGGATGACTCAAAATGTTATTTATGTTACGGCGAGAGTGTTGGCTGAGCAAAGAAGCAAGGAAAAGACCCAACAAGAGCAGACAGTGATTTTAAAAAATACCGTTAATATCAACAACAACGAAGAAGAAACTGAAAGTGGCTCTATGGAATTTCCTTTAGAAGAGTACCTAGAAAATTTTATTGTTAAAAATTGGGACAATATTGATTTTGGCGAGCCGTTAGAACTTTATATTGATGATGACGATACTCCGGCGCAACAATATCCTACAGGAGTAGGGATAATTGATTTGTTGGCGAAAGATGTAAAAGGCAATTTTGTGGTCATTGAACTTAAAAAAGGAAGGAGTAATCAGCAAGTTGTAGGACAAATTTTGGGTTATGTGGGTTGGGTAAAAAATAATCTTGCCGAAAAAGGACAAAAAGTGCGCGGAATTATTATAGCCGCAGATAGCAATAATGCTCTTTTAGAGGCGGTCAGCACAGTTGAAGATTTTATTTCGGTTAAGTATTATCGCGTAAAGTTTAGTTTTGATAATCCACCGGAAAGATAAAATAATTTTGACGAACCAGTAAAAGAAAAAAATTAAAAAACAAAACTATGATAAAAAAACAACCAAAAAAGTAGTTCAAAGAGGGTTAAGAGAATGAGACCGAGGGGGATAAGGACTATAAAGCAGGATGAGTTTTTAGAAACCATGGGGAGATAGAAAAGGAATATCTTAAGAATAGGTTTAAGGAGGATAAGGGGGAATAATTGTGAAAAAAATTAAAAACTTAAAAAATGGAAAAATTTTATACAAAAATCATCGAGATGAGCCGTATTTTAGTTTTGTAAAAAAAGGAGTTAAAACAATTGAAGGAAGAATAAAACAAGATTTATACGAAAAATTAGAATTAGAAGATGAGATTTTAGTTTTTAATAATAAAGAAACTGATAAAATTAGGGTTATAGTGAAGGGACTAAGGACATATTCTTCGTTTAAAGAGATGTTAAAAAAAGAAGATTTTAAAAAAATATTACCAAATGTAGATTCAATTGAAGAGGGAGTGAAAATATATAGAAAATTTTATACCTCAGAACAAGAAAAAGAATTCGGAGTAATTGCAATAGGAGTAGAAGTAAGAAAACGCCAGAATCCTTTTTCAAAAATAAAATCATAAAATCATAAAATCAATTGAGCCGAGTGGGCGTATTGTTGGTAGGGGATGAAAAAAGGTCAGGCCTTCTGAGCGAGACCTTAAGAAATGTCTCTACTCGAAAGGCCTGACCTTTTTTTGGATGCTTCCAAAAATTTCTGATTTATGCTAATCTATAAATAACAATTTGATTGCCTAACCCTTATAGTTTGGTCTATAAGGTATGGTAAAAAATCCACTGCGATATAAAGACGGGCATCTGTCTTATCATCATGTCGCAGTGGTTGCTGCCGAAAGGTAGCAGGCAGTTCCGAAAGGGCTGTCGGTAAGCGGGTGCCCTTTTTTGTTTGTCCGTTTGCCGGTAAAAACCACTGCGACACAATGATTCGCCTAATTAATATTTTAGTCACCTTTTTCGCGGGCATAATTGGCTTCGGATTGTTGTTTTTAATTCTTGTTTTAATTACAATTAAACTTAACAGCATAGAAAACAATTTTTTTATTTTGGCGCTTCCTGTTGTTTTTTCTCCTCTCTATGAAGAATTAGGCAAATATTTTTCAATTTTAATTTGGAAAATAAAAGTTTCTTATAGTTTTTTCTTTGGTTTTGGCTGGGGAGCGTTAGAAGCCATTTCGGTTTATCCAATATTAATCCATATAATAGCGGCTATAATTCTTTGTTATTTCATTAAGAAAAAGAAACCTGTTTTAGGACTTCTAATGGCTATCGCTATCCATTCGGGATATAATTATCTTCTTTATTTTCTTTTGGGAATTAAATAATCAACAAACTAAATTTAATTGAAGATGTCGGGGGCAGCCCCCGCGGACGGGGGGCTGCCCCCTTGGAAAAAGGCGCCAGGGACCTTTTAAAAAATAAATAAAAGATTTGACAATAACTTAATAAGTTGTTATCATTTTTTTAAGGAACATCTGCTTAAAGTTTGAGCGGAAAATAGCTTTTTAACAAAAAAATAAGTTGAAGGGAGGTGAGTTTTATGATAGGAGAGGGAACAGTGCAGGCGCCGCAGATAAAAGAAATGCCTTTTATCTTGGCGCTTTTAGAAGATTATCCCGGAGCTAGTAATGCGACTACTAGCGGAACATACGATGATATTGATTGCGCCGACATGGAGTAGCGTGGTTTACAGAAATAACGAAGAGGGGGGAGAGTTGAATGATTCTCCCCTCATTTTTTATTAGAGGAGGTGGTACATAATGATACTCGCCATAGGTAATTCCGGATTATGGGAAGTTAAAATGTTTGATCTTGTTAGGCAAGAGTTGCAAAAACGAGGTAAAACGGCAGTGCTCTTTAAACAGGATAAATGTCTTGAAGATGAATATATGAATTTTGAAGTTACTAATGGATTGCCAAAATATACCATGGATATAGATGGAAAATCTTATAATATAAATGATTTTTCTGCTATTTGGTATTTAAAACCTCATTTACCGAGAAAATTATTAGAATTTAAACCTGAAAAATATCGGCACTTTATTCATAAGCAATTTTATGAAATGCGACAAGCGATTTGGACATTATTTTCTGACAAAAAATGGATAGATAATCCATGGGCGATATATAAAGCCGAAAATAAAATTTATCAATTACATATAGCATCTCAATATTTTACTATCCCTGATACTTTAGTTACATCCGACCCAGTTAAGGTGAAAAGTTTTTACAATAAAAATAATGGTAAAATAATTGTGAAAACCTTAGCATTGGCTCCCATGATTGACAAAGTTCTTTATACTAATAGAATAACAGAAGAACTTATCGTGAATATTGATTCATTAAAAATGTCACCTTCAATATTTCAAACTGAAATATGTTTTAAGTCTCATGAATTAAGGGTGGTTGTGGTAAATAATCAAATATTCGCAGTTAAGATTGATTCGCAACAAGATGAGCAAACGGCTCTTGATTGGAGAAAAAAACCTAAGATTGAAAACTTCGAAATTAAAATGACGCAAACCGAACTGCCTGAATATATTGAAAGTCAGATACATAAATTTATGAATGTTTTAGGGCTACAATTTGGCTGTATTGACATGGCCGTTACATCATCCGGGGAATATATTTTTTTTGAGATTAATCCGAATGGTCAATGGTATTTTGTTCAAGCCAACACGGGGGCTCAAATCGCAAAGTCAATTGCAAAATTATTGGTTTAACCTAAAAAGGAGTATTAATTTTTTTAATTTAAATACTCCTTTTGTTTTTCCAAAAAATAGTTAATAATGTATATATGAATAAAAAATTACAACAACAAATAGTTCAAGCAAAAGATATTGACCAAAAAGCGAGGTTTGATTGTAAGCCAGGCAAGTTAACTATGAAAAACTATACGGTTTATTTGGTTGATTTAGTAAATAACGACTTGATCAAGCGCGTTATTAAACAACATGGTTATCCTACTCAAAAAATGATTGGCAAAAAAGGGATGCAGGCATTTTGGCTTTTGGTCCAACATCAGGATAATGATATTAACTTACAGAAGCAGTGCCTTAAACGATGCGATTTTGAGCCAAAAAATGTGGCTTTTTTAACTGATAGGATTTTACTTGCTGAAAATAAAAAACAAAAATTTGGAACGCAATATATGATAAAAAATAACAAACTTGTAATTCGTCCAGTCGTTGATGTGAAAAATCTGAATAAGAGGAGAATTGAA
>JAHILZ010000088.1 GCA_018896765.1 Patescibacteria group bacterium
AACCATTCAAACACCCCTTCTGGAAAAATCAATTCAAAAACCAACCTCTCTTTATTTTCCATAATGATAAATGTTAAGTGAATTAACAATTACCATTATATCCTATTTTCAAACTAGTGTTAAATTGAGTATGACCCAAAATATCTTTTTCGCGCCTATTTTTAAAATTGGCATAAGTTTAAAATTAATTTTGATTTTTTAATTTTGAATTTCGAATCAAACTTTAATTGCTTAGTTTTGAAACTAAATTTTAAGTATTTTATTGTTTTAAAATTTAATCATTAAAATTTCAATCAAAATTCAAAATTGTAAATTAAAAATTGCTTGATAAAATCCTATTTCTTCATAATCTGATCCAGCTGCGAAGCGGCCAGCGAGCTGGCGCTTTCCGGAGTCGAGCGGTTTAAGACAACCGAATTGATCGCGTCGTTAAAAATTGTTTCCGCGGCAAAATTATCTTTTTGATGCCAGCTTTTAGCAGTGAGAGATTGTCGGGCAAAAACCGCTAAATTCAAATCTTCGCCATTTTCCTGCCAAGCGACCAAATCCCTCTGAGCGGCAGGTTTGGCGGTTTTGGCCAAGTAAATTTTAGCAATTTCAGGATTAGTAATATACATCAAGAAATCCCAAGCTTCCGCCTTATAAGCGCTGCCGGCGGAGACGGTCATTGCCCAATAGTTAGCATAATTAACAGGAATAGTGACTCCTGTAATCTGAGGCATTGTAGCAACCGCGAATCTGAGCTTGGGAGCTTTGGAGCGGACGGTAGAAACAGTATAGGCATAATTTATCATCATAGCCGCGTTCATCTGATAAAAAGCGTCTATGGAATAATCCATTAAGGGATCCCATGTATAAACGGTCTTGGCAGGATTGGCAAAATCGGTATAGAATTGGAGCGCTGTGCCGCCTATGGTTCTTTTCAGGTCTTCTTTTGAACTGCTGCCTTCGATAAGATCGGTAAAAGTCGCTATTTTTTGGCCTTTTTGATTTTCATCGACAATCGCGGAACCGCTTTGCAGCATTAAAAGCGCGAGAATATCCGATGAACGATTTATATTTTTATCCGCGCCTATTGCCGCGCCGGCGCGCTTAATATTCCCTTTGTCGTCGCGTACGGTAAGTTTTCTTACCGCTTCGTTGAACTCATCCCAAGTTCGCGGCGGATCAAAAATACCGGCGGCATTAAGAAGATCTATATTGTAATAAAGAGCCAAAGTATCCAGAGAAAGAGGCACAGCGTATATCTTATTTCCTTCCAAAAAATCATAGCTGACCACATCGACAAATTTTCTTTGATAAGCTTGAGCTGTTTTAGCTCCTTCGTCCAAAGGATAAATTTTATCTTTATAGCGAGGCATCCATGAATTGTTCAGAGTAATAATATCGGGTCCCTTGCCCTGGCTTAGAGCATTGCTGAATTCAACTTCATAGTTTTCATTGCCGGTAAAAACTTTTTTATAGTAAACAATTTTAACCGGAGTTTTTGTTTCATCGGCGGCGACTAAAGCTTCATAAGAAACGATCATATCCTCCCAGCTCTTCTCGTCATCCCAAAGATTCCAAACGACAATATTAATAGCCTTGCCGCGATTCTGCCGAGTGCATTGAAATCCGGAAAAAACCAAGACGGTTATCAAAATAAAAATTATTAAAAAATTTAACTTGCTTTTCATATATGTATGCTGATTTCTAATCAATCTCTAATCCTATCGCGGATATCCGCGAATCCCGAGTACTCGGAATTCGCGATTAACCCCGTTAGAAGTCCAAACTTAACCTTTATATTTTACAAGATTCTCAAGCGAAGCGGCTTCGCCTTATACCACTCTTAATAGTGAGAATGGCTTAAGACTTCTAACGGGGTTAACCCCGTTAGAAGTCCAAACTTAACCTTTATATTTTACAAGATTCTCAAGCGAAGCGGCTTCGCCTTATACCACTCTTAATAGTGAGAATAGCTTAAGACTTCTAACGGGGCTGATTAGTGATTTATATCATTATACTACTTTTTACTTCAGTATGCAAAATATTCTCGGCTCCGATTCATTTGCTCCCCGAATGCCAGACTATAATCCTAATTTGGAATAATCCATAGCGCTTAAAAACCACGGAATAATTAAAACAAGCCCTATTAAAGGCAGAACAAACACTAAAATATTAAGCGCGGCCGACCAAAGAAAGTATTTCCTTGTTTTCTCGACAGATTCATAGACAGCATCGATTTTTTTATTATTTTCGTCTATTTTTTTTAAAATTTCTATTTCGATATTTTCCATTTTTTATTTACTTCGAATTATAAAACTCTTTTCGCGCCCTTTCGCCTGATATTCGCAAAATTTCGCTTCTAGGAAATCGTAGAAGCGGATTTACGCGAATATAAACGCGGATTTACGCAATGCTAGTACCAAGCAAAACAATGCTAAAAATATAATCTCACAATCCAAAAATTTTACTTAATAAAAATAAAACCGTAATGATAGGCGTCTGGATGCCATTTTTTAATTTCTTTAAAACCGCTAATTAGCGCGGCAATTTGCACCTGGTCCGCTGTAACGCGATTGCCCTCGGGAGGGCCTAAAACAATCTTGCCGGAAGCCCAGTCAATCACGATAAGCTTTCCCCCTGATTTTAAAACCCTTTTTGCCTCCCGAAAAATATTAGCCTTGTTTTCCAATTGGAACAAAAGATTTGATATCACGACAAAATCTACCGAAGAATCCATAATTTTCGTGCTGTTTTCTTTTTCCAGATCCGCTTGAACAATTTCAATATTGGTTAAATTTTCCATTCTGGCCTTTTTATCCACGACTTCCAGCGCGCTTGGCAGAATATCAACCGCAAAAACTTTTCCTTTCGCTGTAACGGCTTTTGCCAAAGGAAGCGTGAAATATCCGGCGCCGGACCCAAAATCGGCCACAATGCCGCCGCTATCAATGCCAAAAGAATCTACAATTTTTTGCGGATCCATAAAAGACGATGAAACTTTGTTGGATTGAGTGATCATAATATTAAGTTATTTATTTACTAATTTAATTAATTAAATAAGTATTTTTTGTTGGATGCAACTCAAGCAAAAATAATATCTTTCAAATGACAAATTTCCAATGTCAAATGTCAAATCAATAACAAATGCTTAAATGCCAAATTTAACTCTCTTTAATTTTGTCATTTGGATTTTGGATTTGATTTGACATTAGAAATTTGTCATTTGATATTCAATATTACTATAGTATCGTCGCGGATGCTATTTTATCTTCATCGTTTAGCCGCATAATTCTCACTCCTTGCGTGGCGCGGCCCAAATCGGGAACGGCGGAAATTTCCAATCGGATGATTTGCCCTTTTTGAGAGATAACCAGCAAATCTTTCTTTTCAGTTTCCTCGTCGATCACGGCTCCTTGGACAATTATGCCGGTTTTAGAATTAACTTTCGCGGTTTTAATGCCCGATCCTCCCCTGCCTTGCACTTTATATTCTTTTAGATCAGTGGTTTTGCCAAATCCATTTTCCATTACAATTAATAATTTTTGGTTTTTGCCTGCCCTGAGCGCGGTCGAAGGGACTTTCGACTTTCGACTTTCGACGACATCCATAGCGCGAATAAAATCTCCCTTCCTGATCTTGATTCCCCGGACGCCTCCGGCGGTGCGCCCCATCGGACGAATTTTTGTTTCTTTAAATCTGATAGATTGGCCTTGAGCCGTCACCATAATTATTTCATCGTTGCCCGAAGTAATTCTCGCCCATTTTAATTCATCTCCGCCTTTTATTTTTATGGCAATGATTCCGCTTCGGCGTACATTGTCAAAATCAGACAAGCAGACTTTCTTGATCATTCCTTCCTTGGTGGCCATGACAATATAATTTTCTCCCGAAGAATCAGGTATTTTTTTATTAACCATCGTCGAGGTAACTTTTTCATCCGCGGACAGCTGCAAGAAATTTACGATCGCTTGGCCTTTGGCAATCCGTGAAGCTTCCGGGATTTCATAGGCCTTGGTCTGAAAAACTTTTCCGCGATTAGTAAAGAAAAGAAGATTGTCGTGAGTATTGATTCTCAGTACATTTTCCACCACATCTTCTTCTTTGGTAACCGCTCCAATTACGCCTTTTCCGCCGCGCTTTTGAATATGATAAACATCGGGGTTCATTCTTTTTATATAGCCGCGATGCGTCATCAGCATCACATTTTCATCATCGGCAATCATATCTTCGTCGCTGAACTCTCCCAGCGCGCCTTTGATAATTTTGGTTCGGCGATCATCGCCATATCTGGCTTTTATTGCCGCGAGTTCATCGCTGATTATTTTTATCACTCTTTTAGGGCGCGCCAAAATATTTTTATAATCATCGATTTCTTTTTTCTTCTGCTCCAATTCATCTTCGATTTTCTTTCTTTCCAATCCGGCCAGGGTTTGCAGCCTCATTTCCAAAATAGCCGCGGCTTGAATAGAAGAAAACTTGAAATTTTTCATTAAATCACCGTGGGCGATCTCTTTGGTTTTTGCTTTTTTGATAGTTTTAATTACCTCGTCGATGTGTTTAAGCGCCTTGGAAAGTCCCAGAAGAATATGCAGCCGTTCTTCAGCGCGGCGCAATAAAAATTTTGTCCTGCGCGTTACCACTATTACTTGATGGTCGATATATTGCAAAAGAATTGCTTTCAAGTTAAGCACTCTCGGCTCGAGCCCTCCGACCAAAGCCAGCATATTCATATGAAAAGTTTTTTGCAGATCCGTCATTTTGAAAAGCGAATTCAGCACCCTCTGAGGATCAGCGTCGCTCTTCAGCTCTATGATCATGCGGATTCCGTCTTTGTCCGATTCGTCGCGAAGATCGCGAATTCCTTCGATTTTTTTATTTTTCACCAAATCGGCGATCTTAATCAAAAGCTCGGCTTTATTCACCTGATAAGGCAATTCATGGACAATAATCTGCCAGCGGCCTTTTTTCGCCTCGGCGATTTCCGCTTTGGCGCGCGCCACAATCCCGCCTTTGCCGCTTTGATATGCCGCCTTAATGGCTTTTGCGTCATAAATTATCGCTCCTCCGGGAAAATCCGGACCTTTGATAAAATTCATTAAATCATCAATTGTGGCATCCGGATGATCAAATAAATAGCTAATCGCATCAATTAATTCAATAAGATTATGCGGGGGAATATTGGTAGCCATGCCGACAGCGATGCCCATCGTTCCGTTTAAAAGCAAATTCGGAAGCCTGGCCGGCATAACTTGCGGCTCTTTTCTGCTTTTATCGTAATTATCGACAAAATCAACCGTGTCCTTGTCAATATCGCTCAGCATTTCATCGGAAATTGCCGCGAGTTTAGCTTCGGTATAACGCATAGCCGCCGCGGAATCCCCATCGATCGATCCAAAATTTCCTTGCCCGTTGATAAGAGGGTAACGCATAGAAAACTCTTGCGCCATTCGAACCATTGATTCATAGACTGCCGTATCGCCATGGGGATGATATTTGCCAAGCACTTCTCCGACTACGGTGGCTGATTTCCTGAACTTCGCGCTGTGCTTCAAGCCCAAATCGTGCATCGCGTAAAGAATTCTCCGATGCACCGGCTTCAAGCCGTCGCGGACATCAGGCAAAGCGCGAGATACAATTACGCTCATCGCATAATCCAAATACGACTCCTGCATTTCAACAGTCAATTCTCTCGGCTCGATTTTTTGCAGAATTGCCGGCGGCGTAAATGGTGTTTTTTCTTTTGGCATAAAAATATAATAATTTCTAATTTTTTATTACTTTATTATTTATTAAATTCAAAGGTTGAAAGCATATCATTTAAATACTGGTTATTAGTAAAGTTTGCGTTAAAAACAATAACCTCATAATATCCTTTTTTAGCAGGATCAACTATCATATTTCCTCCGGTATTAAATAGATAAATAATACTACCTATCGAAGTTTCTTCCAATCTTAAAAACTGATAATTTAAACTGCCAATATTAGTTTCTCCTCTATTAAGATATTTCTTGTCTTGATATTTAGACAGTATATCTCCGGCTATTATTCTTACAACCTCTTCTTTTTTATTATTCATAAAAATTGTTTCTAGCTTGCCTAAATTTCGATCCCCTTCTATTCTTCTTTCCGAATAACTCCAATCGGATGGATATTTAATTGTATATTTTTCGGATGGAAACTGAGCAAGTGTTTTTGAATCATAAATTTTCCAATTTATCATTTCTTTATTCTCTATTGGCTTAAAGGTGAAAAGAATTTTATTTACAAGTTGGTTTTGAATACGCCCATAAACAAGAATATAAAATACTTCCTTAGAATTTTTTTCTATAACATAACCGGGACCATCCGGACCATCTCCGCCCGAATGAATAATATGCACTGCATTTAAACCGTTTAAACTTATTAGGCTTAATTTTCCCCATGGATGCAATCCTGATTCTGTTTCCGACCAATCAAAATTTGATTTTACAAAAGAAAGTAAATCCATGTTTTCCGGTTTTTTATAAAAAGTTTGTATTTCAATTGTTGCTTCATCAGGTAAAATTTTATCACTATTTCTTTCAAATGAAGAAATATGTATATCATTTTTTAATTCATTTTCTGAAAAAAACCAACGGTTTGGATATTTTATCTCATAACCAAGCTCACTATTTGCATATGTTTTCCAATCCGCTACATTTTCCTCATTAATAGGAATTGGGGTAGATATTACCACTGAGGGATTCACAACCGCACTTGGTATGACTATCGGGTTTATCAAAACAACATCTTTCTCAAATGATTTCCAAACAAAAAATATAGAACTCCCGATTATGGTTAAAATAACAGACCCTATTAATATTTTTATACCATTATCATTCTTACCGGAAGCAATCGTCATATTATTCATTAATTGACCGACTTGAATTCTTTTTTCTACAAATTCTAATAGAAATTTCTTACAAAAATAATAAACAGCTGAAGCAAAAATTAAAGTTACAAACAAATCAATAACAGGCAATTCAAATTTTTCCACTCCGTATGACGATACATAAATATTTTGTATTACAACAATCAATAAAAATAAAAATGGAATTATGGCAGTTGCTTTGCTAATACTGTCAATTTTATCCGGGTTAATTATTGATTGTTTTACGGCATATTGAACACCAAACTTACTTCCAAGATATGCTCCGATTAAAATTATAATTATTGCATAAATTAAATTTAATAAAAAATTTCCAAAAATAAATTGACTAAATATCATTCCGCCGATAAATTTAATAATCATATTAGTCAAAATTGCCCCGGCAGCGATATTGCTGGCAATCCATAAATTACTTTTTTCCGGAAGATTATTATTTTGCACTAAATTATTTTCTGACATTTTTTTATTTAATTGTTTATTAATAACTTAATTTTTAAAATTGATCATTTACTATTTTTATTTATCTAAACTCGTAAAATACTAAACCCAAATCAGTCGTATGTGCCATTTTTTGCTTCAACAGATGGTTATTTAAAAAATTATCAACTTCCTTTAGATTATCAGACTCCGATTGTATAACTACAAAAGTTTTGTAAATTTTTCCTAAAATATTTTTTGCTTTCTTTTTTAGATGAAAAACTTGCCCGCTTATTTTTTGTTCTTCCTGTAAAATTTCAATTATTTTCCCTCTATTTTCTTTTGACAAAGACCTACTTCCTGAAAACTTTTGGTTTTTTGAATCATTTCGTATAATCTCATAAAGATAAAAACATTCAAAATCGCTCCAAAAATAAGTCTTTTCCTTACCACCCTTTGATATTTTAATCTTTTCATTATCCAAAAAATATCTTCTTACTTCTTCGTGAGTAATATAAAGCAAGCAAATATAATAAATCCCTACCATTAGAACCACAAACAATAAAATATAAAAAAATGAATTAAGTGTTTCCGCAAAAGAAAAATGTCTTTCTGATAATAAATAAACAAAAAGCGCCCCCAGTAAAAACGGTAATCTTTTGATTACATAAAACAATACTTCAAGTTTTCTTTCTTTTTGTTCATTAGGAGTTATTTCCCAGCTTATACTAATCGAGTTATCAGGCTTATCGTTTAACATATTTTTACATATTTTTTAGATAATATCAAGGAAAATTTTTAATCGAATTTTTTGATGACATTTCCGGCGACGCTTCCGGCGATATTATCGGCGACACTTCTGGTGAAACTAACGGCGAAATTGCTGGTGAAGCTTCTACCGATACTTCGGGCGATACTTCAGGCAATTTAATATCCGGCATTTTAATTTTATTTAATTCTTCCTTGATTTTCTTGCCTTCCTCGATAATCAATTGAGTACTTTTTCCGTCATCCGGCGCTTTTTTTTCGTATTTTCGAAACAACCCTACCCATAGCACAGCCACAAACACAAATATAACAAGCGCCGTGATAGTAATATATCTAACTTTAACATTTTCCGGCTGATTTCGCAACCATTTAATTTTCGCTATGATTTTTTCGAGTAAATTCATTTTTTAAAATACTATAAAAATACATTATCACCGAGGCGATTAAGTACCAATAAATGATCCCGAAAATTATTCGCTCTGCAGATAACCCTAATGATATATCGTTCGTCGCATAAGACGGCAACAAAAATGCCGGACCCCAAAATACCGGACTATAAACAACATAATGGCAAAGCACTAAATTTATACCCGACAAGAAAGACGGGGTGATACATGCATTTATTCCAAAATAATATGCCGCCAAACCAAAACCAACCGTCAATATAATTTTCCCCAAATTCGGCTTTAAAAATTCTTTAATAAACTTAATCATAATTAATATTTTTATTTTGTCATTTCGACTATAAGGAGAAATCGCTTATACTTGCCATTTTACATTGTTTAAGAGATTCCTCTTCGCCAGCGGGCGAATCGGAATGATAAAAAATTGGACATTTGAGCTTTGACATTGATTTGTCATTTGTCATTGGAAATTTGTCATTAAATTCACCCACCCCTAACCCCTCCCGAGAGGGGAATAATCAATGCGCCGCTTCCAGGATCACCACTTTATTTTCTTCCGGATTTAATTCTTTTTTCTTGATTGTCAAATGATCAACAGCTGCCAAATTCTTAATTCCTCTTACTGACAAAAACTTATCAAGCGATTCAAGATCAATAGTCAAAGACGGGGTTTTATAGTGCATCGGCAAAATTATCGACGGCTCAATGCGATCAATCAGCTCATCGGCCTCTTTGCCGTCCAAAGTATAAACTCCGCCGACCGGAATCATTAAAATATCCACTTGCCCGAGCTTTTCAATCATTTTATCCGACAGTCTTTCTCCCAAATCCCCCAAATGGCATACGCGCATATCTTCGGCCTCGATCAAATAAATAGTATTAACGCCTCTCTCGGCGCCGTTTTTATTATCATGAAAAGACCTGAAGCCGTAAATAAAAATATTCTTGGTTTCAAATTCTCCGGGAGTTCTGATTATAAAAGGATCGCCCTTTAAGGATTCAACATTATTATGATCATAATGCTCGTGGCTGACGGTCACGATATCCGCCGCGCCAAAATACGGCTTAATGCCGATCTTCTTATCGAACGGATCTGTAATTATCGTAACATCTTTTGTGTTTATTTTGAAACAGCTGTGTCCGTACCAAGTTATAATCATAAAATCATATTAACATATTAACACATTAACATTTTAACACACTAGTCTTTAAACATATAAATATCTCAACTATTTCTAAACTAAATAGTGCCACTATTTTGTTTAAATGTTTAAATGCTAAAATGTTAATATGGTTTAAGTCTTTTTTAAATACTGATTTATTAATTTCAAATACTCCAAAAAATCTTTGCGTTCATTTTTCACTTGACTGATAAATAATTTTTTATCGACTTTTTCGTAGCGATGCACCAATATATTTCTCGTCCCAACTACCGGCGCAAGCTTTTCCGCGAAATCATCTGGAATAATATTGCTCGCGGCTAAAATTGAAAAAGTGTTTTGAAAATCGTCCGGAGATTTCAAATCCAGCTCCCGTATAAAATGTAAATTAATATCAATCATTTCATCCACAATTAGCTGAAAATCCCTTTCCAACGCCCTAAGCTTCATATTATCTTTCAAAATTTCTTTTTCACCAAACTTAACAACATCTTCCATTTCATAAAAATATTCTTCAATCAAACTAATTTTACCTTCTATGAATTTTCTATCCAGCATGTTTTTTTAAAAAATTTTTAATTAAAACTCTTCTTAGCCGAAAAAGGGGCTCGGCTTCAGTATATTTTCTCTCGGCATAAATTTTATATTGAAAATAAACTGATAAGTTTCTGCAAAAAATGATTTCGTGATTAGAAAAAATCTGCTTCAAAAGAAGCGGGTGCGCCAGCTTGATATTTACCAAATCAACTTTATCCGATTTAAAAACCGGCATAAGCTCCATTATAAGCCGCGCTTCTTCCATTAAATCCAACTTTTTATTAGACAAATAAGCAACATCAAAATCGCTTTCTTTATGAAGAAATTTCCCTTTAACTCTTGAACCAAACAATAACACCAATTCCAAATCGTATTTCTCGGCTATTTCTTTGATTCTCTTGCTGTTTTCTTCACTAAAAAAACTCGCCGCTTCAAATGACTTGGATATAACATTTATATTCTTATTTTGAGAAAGAACGGCTGATTTCACAGCCCTGTCCTTTCCAATTGAGCTTTTCTTAATCATACGGATATTTTATCAAATTTTTGGGAAAGTGTCAAAGCAAGCGATGCATCCTGTAAAGTTAAAAGTCTATAAAGTCTATAAAGTTGTGTTTTTAGAAACTTTTTAGAAACGGGGTTTCCAACGGAAACCCCGTTTCCGGGTTTTGCCACAAATATACTCATTATAAAAATCGTTCATCATCAATAAAACCTGCTCCAGCTTATTTTGTTGATAACTATGATTGGAGAAATAAAAAAAAGAAGCAATTTGTTTGGAATGTTTTCCAAAGTTGTTTTGCCTCTACGAAGTTTTCAACTGCTCTTGCTCTGAAGTTCCTTTAGGCGCTTTTTTGCACCCTCAAATTCTTTCACCTCATTTTATTATTTCGGTATTGATAGATTATGTAGCGCTTTCACAAAGCGATTACCGCTTATTTCTGTTATGGCTATAACCTCATTAGGAGTAAGCCAAGACAGTCTCAGCGCTAAAACCAGCACTACCGCTTCGTCAATACTCTCCTTAAGTCCTGAAAAAGCAATCGTCAGATTACCGGCAACAATGGCACCGCCAAACTTTCCTGTTTCAGGACTTCTGCTTTGCCAACTGCTTATGTCTTGACCTGAGACAATCCTTAATCCTTTTTCTTGCGCAAGATCAAGATATCTCGCAACATCGGCCGGCGGACACTTTCCTATTCTTTCCAACAGTAGGATAAAACCGCTGTATCTTTCTCGTATCACGAGATATCCGCCTTGTCGATCTGGCGCTTCGTTGCCCGGAACTTTTACTGATGCCTCTACTGCTTGCGAAACAATTTCCACAATTTTGGAAACCGGTTCGCCATATATTCTAAAGTTGTCTTTCTTTTCCGTCATCTTTTCACCTCATTTATTGTCAAGCAAACAAACGCGACCGAGATGTAATTTAATTTTATCGCCTTTTTCAGCCAAACTAATGACTGAAAAATCTTCGATCATATCACTGCGCTGAAAAAAAATTAGACGCAATTTACCTTTTTTCCCAACCTCACCGTCCGGCCACAATATAGCCGCACAGGAAGATTTTTCCCAAGGAATTTTATTACCATTTTTATCAAATTCCTCTTGTACTATTTTCTCCACTATATATACACCTTTCATTTCTTTTGCCTCCATTATAACCGACTGGTTAATTTACCAGTCCCAAAAAACTACGACTTATAATCGCAATCTTTTCGGACCGGTAAATTTTTTAAATTTTAAAAGAGCAAAATCTTTCTCCCGTCTTTCCACCTTCCACCTTCCACCTTCCACCTTCCACCTTCCACCTTCCACCTTCCACCTTCCAC
>JAHILZ010000089.1 GCA_018896765.1 Patescibacteria group bacterium
CTCACTACTCACTACTCACTACTCACTACTCACTACTCACTACTCACTACTCACTACTCACTACTCACTACTCACTACTCACTACTCACTACTCACTACTCACTACTCACTAAACCATGATTTACGATGTTTTTTTGCCATTTATAATAATTTTTTCTATTTTTAGCATTATAATAATTTTGGCGCGAAAAATACCGGATATTTCTTTGGAAGCTGAAGCGAAAAAAGATTGGCTTAGCGAGGAAGCAAAAAAACAGCATAAAGCGACGGTTTTATTCTGCAAAGCGCTGTCGATTTTAGAAAAAACTTTAAGACAACTAAGAATACATATTTTAAAGCTAGATGCTAAAATTTTCGGCTTGATTCAATATTTGCGGGATAAATCCGCGAAAAAATTAGAAGAGATCAATAAGCTGTCGCATAAAAGTTTTACTCCCATAATTGATAAAAAGGCGCGCAAGTTCGAATCTCAAGCAAAGCCGCAAAGCGGCGGGAAGGATATTTTGCCGGCAGTTTCGGTTCATTCGGCGCCTCTTGCTGATTCTTCATCCGCGCCGAAAAGCATCAAGACGCACGGACACCCTAATAAAATTTTTATAAAATTTCAGTTTAAAGTTGAGGAAAAAAAATTACTGCATATTATTGCCAAGAATCCTAAAAACGCCGAAAATTATAAAAAGCTGGGAATGCTTTATTATAAAAATGAAAATTTATTAGATGCCGAAGCCGCTTTTACCGAGTATTTAAAATTAAATCCTTCCGATAATCAAGCTAAGGAAATATTGAAGAAAGTCGCTCTTAAAAATCAAGGTAAAAAGATCTAATTTTTGCCGATGTAGCTCAGTTTGTCTTGTTGTCTTGCTATTTGATGCCAGCATAGCTCAGAGGCAGAGCAACGCTTTTGTAAAGCGTGGGTCGGGGGTTCAATTCCCTCTGCTGGCTCAAAGATTCCATTTTAACATTTAAGCATTTTAATCCCGAGTCCTCGGGATTAAAATGTTAGGATGTTAAAATGTTTAAATGATTTGGGCGGATACCGAAGCAGTCAAACGGGGCAGACTGTAAATCTGCTGGTTTTTAACCTTCGAAGGTGCAAATCCTTCTCCGCCCACCATACAATAACTTATAACCGATAACTTAAAACTGATAACTTAAAACTGATAACTCCGTTGAATTTAAATTTGTTATTGGTTATTAGTTATCGGTTAGTTTACGCCGTTGTAGCTCAGTTGGCAGAGCACCTCCATGGTAAGGAGGTGGTCCGCGGTTCGAATCCGCGCAACGGCTCAAGAAAAAGTACTGCTTTTGCGGGCAGTGTTTTTAATTTGTAATGATTGTTAAAAGCCTGTAAAATAATATTAATGGGTTTAGAAAATGGCAAAGTAAAGGAAAACGCGCAATTCGCCGCGGAACTCTTGATAAAATATTCAGTTTATGGTAAAGTTAAGATAATACTTGTTGCATAAAAACTCTTAATGGGCGGCGCCAAAGGGGGTTTTCTGTTTTGGATTTAGAAAATTAAAATGAATGGAAAAACGGACACCGCGAATTGTTCCGAGTAATTTAATGAAGAAGTTTTTAATAAAAATTATTATAGTTTTATTTATCGGATCTTTGGCAGGAGGGTCGCTGTTTTATTTTTGGAAAAATAAATACGCGCATTCTGAAAATCAAATTATAGCGGAAGCGGAGTTGAGCGATAAAGGCGGAAAAGGCGATTTGCAAAAACCGGAAGGCGATAAAAAAATTTCTGACACAAGAGCCGCGATAATTAATTACGCGGAAAAGAATATTAATAAAATTTCTCCCGAGAAGCCGTCTTCAGGATTAGTATGGCGTTTAGCAAAAATTTGGTTTATTGATGATAAGAATTTTTATGTGGATTACAAAGACGAGGTATCGAATGCCAGAAGAGTGTTAATGTCTCAAGCAAATGACGGACCGGCCGCGGAATATGAGATTTTGGGATTTTTTGTTCCGGGAGAAAATGGCTGGATATTGAAATCAGGCAAAGATATCGGAGAGGCGGCATCTCTTAAATTATACGAGAAAAATAAGGCAACGGGGGAATGGACAGCGAAATGAAATCATTTTAACATTTTAACATTTTAACATTTTAACATTTTAACAAAATCATTCTAACATTCTAGTATTTAAACATTTTAACAGATATTTATACCACTTTTCAAATTAAATGTTTCTGTCTTATGTTAAAATGTTAGGATGCTAATATGTTTAAATGAGTTAGTGTTAATATGCTAATATGTTAATATGAATTTAAAACTATGTCACAAGAAAGACTAACAAAGATGAAATGCGCGGTTTGCAAAAAAATCGGATATTTTATTTTTAAAAGCAAAGAAGCGGCAAAGGAAAAATTAGAATTGAATAAGTTTTGCAAATTTTGCCGAAAACATACTCCGCACAAAGAATCCAAGTAATTTTGTTCGGCGCTAAAAAAGGTTTAAGAAGCCTTTTTAGGAGTGTAATTCAGTGGCAGAATGCCGGTCTCCAAAACCGGCTACGGGGGTTCGATTCCCTCCACTCCTGCCATAAAAAAATGGAGTGGAATAATTTTTTTATCAACTAAATATCGCGGCGCAATTAAATATATGGCAGAGAAATTAAAAAATATTCCACGTCATGTCGCTTTTATTATGGACGGCAATCGCAGGTGGGCAATGAATCATATGTTGGAGGCTTGGAAAGGGCATGAAAGCGGGGCATTGACGGTCAAAGAAATAATAAAAGAAGCCGTAAGATTGAAAATTCCATATTTTTCTTTTTGGGGCTCTTCTTTGGATAATATCGCCAAACGTTCCAAGGAAGAAGTGTCGTGTTTGTTTAAAATATTTAAAAATAATTTTATAGATTTGGCAAAAGATAAAGATATTCATCAAAACAAGATCAAGGTAAGCGTTTTTGGCAGATGGCGCGAATTGTTTCCTCGGGATGTAAAAGAAGCGATTGAGCGCGCGATAGAGGCGACCAAAGGCTATAATGAGCATTTTTTGAATGTTTTTTTGGCTTATAGCGGAATTGATGAAATGGAAGAAGCGGTAAAAAAAATATCGCTAGCGGCAAGAAAAAATCCTAAAATAAAAATTACAGCCGAAACAATCAAGAAATATCTTTTTACCAAGAAATTGCCCTCTGTTGATTATTTAGTCAGGACAGGCGGAAACCCGCATTTATCCGGAGGGTTTATGATGTGGGAAACAGCGGACGCGCAGCTTTTTTTTACCGACAAGCATTGGCCGGATTTTACCAAAGAAGATTTTCGCGCGGCAATCGAAGAGTATGGCAGGCGGCAAAGAAAATTCGGAGCATAGATGGAAGAAAATACGAAGCACGAATTCCGAAATACGAAACAAATTCCAATTATTCAAATCCCAATCCGCCAGCTGGCGGACTAAACCGTTTAAAATATTAGAATTTAGAATTTTAATATTGTTTCGAATTTCGATATTCGAATTTCGGATTTATTTTATAGCTATGGCTTCTTTGGAAGAATTAATAAAGGACCTCATTGCCAATGGTTATCTGAAAACCCCGCGCATTATCGATGCTTTTCGGAAAATAGACCGCGCGGATTTTGTTTTAGAAAAATTTAGGGCCGATGCTTACGTAAATGCTCCTTTGCCCATCGGATACGGACAAACGATTTCTCAGCCACTGACAGTGGCTTTTATGCTGGAATTGCTGGAACCGGAAAAAGGCGATAAAATTCTTGACGTAGGTTCGGGGTCCGGCTGGCAGACCGCGCTTTTGGCGGAAATCGCCGGGGAGAAAGGAAAAGTATTCGGCGTTGAGGTTATTCCGGAGCTAAAGGATTTTGGAGAAAAAAATATTGGCAAGTATGGTTTTATCGAGAAGGGCATTGCAGAGGTTATTCTTGCCGGCGGGGCTTTGGGGTTAAAAAAAGAAGCGCCCTTTGATAAAATTATTGTTGGCGCGATGGCGGAGAATGTGCCGGAAGAATTTCGAGAGCAGTTGAAAATTGGCGGACGCCTTGTGTTGCCGAGTGGAGGAAGCGTTTGGCTTATGATAAAAAAAACAGAGGATGATTTCGAAGAATACGAATATCCCGGTTTTGCTTTCGTGCCGCTGGTTAATAGCTAACTTAAATTTTAATTTTGAATTTTGAATTTTGAATCAAATTCTAATTTTTTAATTTTATACCGTAAAGGGTATACAACGACATTAGATAAGCAGTTGGGTATAAAACATTAAATCATTCAAAATTTAATCAAAATTCAAAATTGGAAATTTAAAATTTTAAGATTTTATTTTATTATGTTTTTAAGAAAAGTCTTATTAGTAATTGCATTTTTTTTGCTTACGGTAATCACAGCAATCGTTGGCGCGTATTTTTATGTCGAAAGCCAAATTAAAAAGCCCGTTGAGGAAGTAGGTTTTTACAGGAGTTTTGTAATTTCTTCCGGCGAAAGCGCGAAGCAAATCGGCGAGAATTTAGCCAAGGAAGGCCTTATCGGCGATTTTTTTTATTTTAAATTTTATCTTTGGAAATCTGGGCTAAAAAGTTCGATTAAGGCAGGCGAGTATAATTTGTCTTCCGCCATGAGTATTCCTGAAATTGTGGATATTTTCTCGAAAGGAAAAATTGTCGAGCAAGACATTGTTGTTTTGATTCCCGAGGGCCTCACCAGCGCGGAAATAGAAGAAATTTTAGCCGGCAAAGAGCTATTGGAAAAAGGCCAGCTCATAAAAGCCGTCCTGGAAAAAAATTTAAATAGGTATTATAAATATGATTTTTTGCTTGACAAGCCGAAGGATGCGAATTTGGAAGGATATCTTTTCCCCGATACTTATAATTTTTATAAAAAAACGACTCCGGAGGAAATTCTCGAAAAAATTCTTAATAATTTTGACAAGAAAGTTGATTTGGAAATGCGAGAGGAAATAGCGCGGCAGGGCAAAACGATTTTTGAAGTCTTGACTCTCGCTTCAATCGTACAGGAAGAGGCGAATGGCGCTGGCGATATGAAAATTGTCGCGGGAATTTTTCAAAATCGCTTGGATATCGGAAAACCGCTTGAGTCTGACGCGACGATAAATTTTGTTTCCGGCAAAAAAATGCGCCAGCCGCTTTTTTCCGATTTGGAAATTTCCTCGCCGTATAATACTTATAAGAATATCGGATTGCCTCCGGGACCCATAGATAATCCTGGCATTGATGCCATGCGAGCCGTAATTTGGCCGGAAAAAAGCTCTTATTTGTATTTTTTGCATACTCCGGATGGAAAAGCCGTTTATGGCAGGACATATGAGGATCATTTAAGAAATAGGGTAAAATATCTTGATTAAAAGCATCGGGAGAATATGCTTTGGAATATTGGGATAAAGAGATTTTGGCTTGCTAACCCTGTTAAATCCGGTAAAGCCGGAATCCCGAGTACGGGATTATTTAACAGAGAGAGTATATTCCAATCCTATATTCCAATCCTAAGATGAGCCCCAAATAAGTAAGTGAATTTTTAAGGATTTACGTTATTATTTGGCTAAATTATTTGGGATTTTCAAATTTGGAAAATAATATTTTTTTCTCTTTCATCATTTCCGTGGCGAAATCATTGTCGCTCTTAGCATACGCTATTTTATCCAAAATTTCAAATGTAAAATTTTCTTTCAAATATTGTTCGGCGTTTTTTAAAGATTTCAGTTTTTCATAAGGCATTACCCACTGATTATATTTTTTGAAAATTTTTCCCTTGCCGTCGATTTTATTTTCGGCGAATCCGGACGGCCTGTGATAATTCAAATAAATATTTAAATATTTTTTATTGAACTCATTAATTATTTTTGCATATTTTTGTTTGATAAAATTTCTGCCGAATATTTTTCTCACAATTGATCCGTTCTTGGATTCCACCAGAGCATTATCATTGGAATGCCTTGATCAGGATTTGGTCAATTCAATGCGCAATTTATTCAAAAGCTTCGCCACAATTCCATTGATATATTCGCTGCCATTGTCAGAATGAAATTCATAAATCATAAAAGGAAATAATTTCAGGGCTTCCTCGATCACAGGACGCAAATATTGCTCGCTGATTTTTTCCACTGTCGCCACCATTTCAAACTGGGTTATTTTATCCACCAGATTGATATGATAACCCCCTTTTTGACCCATATAATCGCCTTGATACACCGTATCTACCCTTAAATAACCCGGTTTGCCTTGGGGGTCGGGTTTTCTTCTTAAACCGATATTAATTTGCGTGGCATTGGTTTTTCTAAAAATCATGGCGCCGGAGGATTGATACTGTCGATTATGATTTCTTAAATTGTAAAGATGAGAAATTGAAATTCGAGAAATATTTTGATAATTTGTTTTCTTAAAAATTTCAAATTCCCTTTTCATTATTTCCTTCGTGGCTTGCCCGCTCAGGCAATTATGGGCGATATCTGTTTCAACCAAGCGAGCAATGTCTTGTGCGGAATAAACCAAGTGAAATTTATTTTTCTTCCTCGCCGGATTAAAAAACAGCAAACCTTGTTTCCATTTTTTGATCAATTTTTTCAACTGAGATTTGGAGTATTTTGTTAAAAATTTTAGATATTTTTTTACCAAGATTTTTTCTTTTTTTGTTAATTTTTTATATCTTGTTTTCAAAAGAACAATTTTGATAAATTCATATTTGCCTTTCGCTGAAATTATTTCCATTTCCAAATTTTGACTGCTTATAATGTACCCGTATACTGGACAGTTGTATTTGGTGGATATGGTATAATAAAATCATATGAAAAAACAAACACCAAAACAGAAAGCATCAATTGTTTTAGCCGCCTTGCGAGGCGAAAA
>JAHILZ010000090.1 GCA_018896765.1 Patescibacteria group bacterium
AACGATGACGGCATTATGCCGGAAAATGAAATATTGAAACTATTTAACAATGCCGGAAAAACGGAAGTGGCAGAGCAGGATTATCAAAGATATAAGAGCAACAGCAACGGCGATCAGAAAAACGGAGTAAGAGAAAAACTTTATTATCTCAAAAGCATAAACCAAAATAATAAACTCAATGATTTAAGCGGTTCAGAGTGGATTTACTTTTTAAATTCGGTTGATGTAACGCACTACTCAACAAAAGGTGCGGACGGCTTTGCTCATTATTTACGAGGAAAACATCCTTCACCGAAACCACCTCAATTGATGAAAAAGTTTGTTGATTTTTTCACAAAAGAAAATCAGGTTGTCCTTGATCCGTTTATGGGCGTTGGCGGAACATTGATCGCTTGTTCATTGTCTAATCGAAAAGGAATCGGCGTAGATTTATCAAAAGAATATATTGATTTATATAAAAAGGTTTGTAAGGAGCTTAATGTCGCCGAACAGACAGCAATTATTGGCAATTCCGCAGGAATAGATAAATTATTAAAGCAAGGCACGACCGTTGATTTTATTCTGACCGATCCGCCATACGGCGAAATGTTAAGTAATAAACGAACAGGACAAAGAAAAAAGAAAACCGGTATAGCCGTAGCCACGCCATTTACTAATCATGAAACTGATTTAGGAAACATGGAGCGAGAAAACTTTCTTGAATCGTTGAAAGAAATAATCGCAAAATCGGCAGAATATCTAAAACCGAAAGGATATATCGCTGTTTTTGTAAAAGATTTACAACCAAAAAATGGCGAGCATAATATGCTTCATGCTTTTATAGCAGATAAATTATTGGAAATTCCAGACATATCTTTTCGGGGTTATAAAATTTGGTATGACGCAACGCAAAAATTATATCCTTTCGGCTATCCGCACGCTTTTGTTGCTAACCAATTTCATCAATTCGTTATGATATTTCGTAAAGAAAAATAATATGAAAAATAACCATTTGTGGATTTTAACCGAAGAAAGACCAAAACGAGAAGTTATTGCTAATATTTTGATGATGTTCGCGAAAGATCATAAGTTTGCTTGTTTTATTGATACCATTAGAATTTTACCAATTTTAGAAAACGGCAAATTTTCTTTTCTTTATGAGGTCGTTGGTTTCCGCTCAAATAAAATTGGCAAGGTTTTTATAAAATCAGTTAGCGGTTTTTCCAGCTTTGTTGATTTCTTGATTTTTTTTCAAGAAAAACAACCAATACAAACAGATATTCCAATATACGCAATTGAAGAAACAAAAACCGATGACAAAGAAAGTAGGAATACCGGCGTTTATCAACGCTCGTCAAAGTTTGTTTTCCTTGATTATTATTATCCGAATGTAAAAAAATTGATGCTCTACAACTTACAAATAGAGCAAAAAGAAGCGCCAACGGCTACCTATATTTTCGGCACGCGATTATTATTGACTCTTGGCGTTGAAATACTTGGTAAAAAATTAGATAGTAAAATTTTTCAGCCATTTCATTCAATTGATGAAATTATCGCTCTTAAAAAAGCAATGCGAAAAGCTCACAAAGGCAACATTCCGATTTTAATCAAGAAAATTGGCGATAAAATTACGGTTTCCGGCAGATTATATAAATCAGAAGGACTTGCTCATGATCCGAATATTGGGGCATTAAGTTTAATTTGCGCCGCCATTAGAAAATTAGGTTGGAGTAGTGAAATTATCATTACTAAACATGGTTTAAAGCAAAAGCACATTCAGGCCGATAATAAATTTGTAAAAATTGCCAACAGGTTGAATATAAAAATTCATGGTCTTTCAATTCCTGCGAGTAAACATCAAGATAATTATTGGAAATACGAAACAGAGGGCGAAAAACTTGGTACAATTTTTATTCACTTGGTCGTTGAAAATTTTACAAAAGGATTTTCTATTTTTGAAAATCATGCCGGTTGCGAAAAAGGTTATTTCATAACAAGCGATGGCAAGCATATCCCGCTTGAAAAATACTCGGACAGAAAAGCGTATAAAGCCGGAAATAAAAATAAAATAATTAGCATTCCCGATTTAATTTTGATTGATTTTGGAAGAAGCGAAGTTATCAATATTGAGGGTAAAAAATATCAATTTCGCCAAAATGGAATTAACGAATTAAAAAGTTTTAGCGACATAGAGAAAACCTATATCAAAAAATACTATCCAAAATATAAAATTATTCGCACCATTGTTTTATACGGCGGTACGGAAAATAAAGTTGTTGAAATTGAGATCGGATTTTTACTTAACGAGAAAGGCGATCTTGTTTTGGGGATAAAAGCCCCCGCTCTATTTAGAGAAGCCATTAAAAATCTTTTGGATTTTTGGTTATAATGATATGAAATTTATTTAAATAAAATTTATGGCTAAAAAACAAAAGAGTCAAAAAAAGCTCCGGGCATAAGGGGGCTTTTTTAAAAATTAAATTTTAACAAAAAAAATCGCAAAGGTTTTTGTAAATTGGAAAATATTCGCGCCGCATAGTATAAAACTATTTTGTTTTTTTCAAAAATGTGCTATTATTAAAATAGCATTATAATTAATTTTAAAATTATGGCTTCAAGTATTCCTTCGCTGTTTTATCTTTCGGATCAAGACAAGAGCGGCGCCGTAAAAAAAATAATCGATTCTAGTTCTCCGAGCATGGATTTCTTTTTCATGCTGGTTGTGTCGGGGATGCTCGCGACTATCGGGCTTCTTATTAATAATATGGCGGTGGTAATCGGCAGTATGCTTGTTACGCCGCTTTTGGCGCCGATTTTGAGTCTCGCTTTGGGAGTTTCGATGTCCGACGGAGATTTGATTAAGAGGTCGGTGATTGTTTTGGGAAAATCAATGGCGCTGGTGCTGGCGCTAAACACATTTATCGCTTTTATATTGTTTCCTTATAATAATCTTCAGACGGAGATAATTCAGAGTTTTAATCCGCACATAGCGTATTTTTACGTGGCAGTTTTGTCCGGATTGGCCGGAACATTCGCTTTCGTAAAACCTAAACTTTCCGCCGCGTTGCCCGGGGTTGCGATAGCCGTGGCGCTGGTTCCGCCGCTTGCGGCGATATCGATAGGCATTGCCACTTTGAATTATCAGATTTTTTCCGGAGCTTTTCAGATGTTTTTGATAAATTTAATCGGAATTATTTTTATAAGCTTATTGGTTTTTTCGATGATGGGGTTTTATTCTACGAGAAAAATAGCCCATAAAGAAATCAGCGACGAGAACAACAAATTAGGCGGGAAGCAAAGTTAAATTTTTTGATATCCCACAAAGCGGGGATAAGCATAAATATTAATAGGAAAGGGGGTGGTAAAAATGGCGAAAAAAAAGAAAGTTGTTTCTAAGAAAAAAACCGTGAAACGTAAAACTAAGAAACGATAAGAGTTTAGGGGGATGGCGGGCGGGAAAAAGTTTTTTGTAATGGAAAAATTATATTATACCTGTAAGTTTATTTTTTTTTAAAGCATGAGATTTATGACAGATTTTTTTCTGCAAAATGAATATTTGCGTTTTTTTCTGATTTTATTCGGTTCGCTTTTAGCGGCGAAAATTTTTCTTTTTATTCTTCGGAAATATGCAATCAGGATTGCGGAGAAAACCAGAATCGACCTTGACGATATGATTCTTAAGATCATTGAAATGCCAATGTTTGTTTTATTTGTCCTTGTCGGACTATATTTCGCGCTGGCATCTTTTGCGGAATTGAATCCTTATGCCCAATCGGTTAATAAAATATTTTTTGTAGTTTTGACGCTGATTATTTCAATAATGGTTTCCAGAATCGCCAGTCTTTTAATAGGCCGCTGGTTTAAGGTGAAGAATGGGCATGAAAACGCGCCGCGATTGATAAATAAAATAGCGGCAATTGCCATTTATCTCATCGCTTTATTGATGATTTTGGGATATTTTGAGATAGAAATAACGCCTTTAATAGCCACCTTGGGATTAGGAGGATTGGCAGTGGGTCTTGCTTTGCAAAACACGCTTCTCAATTTTTTTCCGGGCTTCATATTATTTCCGATAAGCCCTTTAATGTCGGCGATTTTGTGGAGCTGGAAGGCGGCGTTTCCGGTTTTATAGAAGATATTGGATGGAGATCGACAAGGATTAAGACTATGGCGAATAATATCGTGATTATTCCCAATTCAAAACTCGCGGAAAGCGTGATAACCAATAATTCTTTGCCCGAGAAGGAAATGGGAGTTTTGGTGCAGTGCGGCGTCGGCTACGGATCCAATCTTGAAAAAGTGGAAAAGGTTACGATTGATGTAGCCGGAAAAATCCAAAAAACCGTTCCCGGGGCGGTCAAGGATTTTGAGCCGTTTATGCGGTATTATGCTTTCGGCGATTCCAATATCGACTTCAGTATTATTTTGCGGGTGGAAACTTTCACCGGCAAATATTTGATTACGCACGAATTGATAAAAGCTCTTAAAAAAAGGTACGATGAGGAAAATATAGAGATTTCCTCATTTTATCGCGGCGCCGTTATTCGGCGGCATTTTTTTTGCGCGTTAAATCCGTCTTTGCAAGGACGGATTTAGCTTTTATTTGAATAAAAGCGGGGAAATTGGTATTATTAAACAATAAGTCAATAATTCAGTATATTAATTTACGAATGTGGATAACTTAATATGGACTTTCTACTTTTGTTCTAGTATAATATTAATATAAATTAGAAAATAAATTTTTAATAATATTATGCTCACAAAAAAGCAAAAAAAAGTTCTTGATTATATTCAGGAATATTCTCAAAAGAATGGTTTTAGTCCGTCGTATGATGAAGTAAGAAAACATTTTAAACTTTCTTCCGTTTCTACGGTCAATCATTATATGAAAATTTTACAGGAAAAAGGTTATATTAAGCGTGAGAAAAATGCCGCTCGATCCGTTGAAATTAAGAAAAAAGAAAGCTTGATCAGTATTCCGTTTAGGGGATATATTGCCGCCGGCCAACCTATTGAAGCAGTTGAAGAACAGGAGACAATAGCCGTGCCTAAAAATTTGCTTTCTTATTCCGGCAAGCATTTCGCATTAGGTGTTAAAGGGGATAGTATGATTGATGAAGGTATTTTTGATGGCGATACCGTAATTATTAGAAAACAAAATTCTGTTGAGGACGGAGAAACAGCGGTTGCTTTAATTAATGGCAATGAAGTTACTCTCAAAAAAATTTATAAAGAAAAAAATAGAATTAGATTACAACCCGCAAATCCTAAACTAACCCCCTTTTTTGTTAAGAGCGTAGTTATTCAGGGCAAGGTGATCAGTACTTTTAGAAATATAGAGGAGCAAGAAAAAAAAGAGACTGATTTTAAGTTTAATCAGTTTTTATGTGGCGATGTATTAGACATGATGAAAAAAATTCCAGATTGTTCAATTCATCTCGCAATTACTTCACCGCCATATAATGTTGGTAAAGATTACGATAATCATAATGATAAAATGGTTTATCAAGATTATCTTGACTGGTTGAATAAGGTGTGGATCGAAACGCAAAGAGTTTTAGTCAATGGTGGAAGATTTGCGTTAAACATTGCGCCTACTGGAATTAGAGATTTTGTTCCAATTCATCACGATTTCACTAATCAATTTAGAAAATTAGGAATGAAATTTAGAACAGAGATTTTATGGTATAAACAAACGATGCTCAAGCGAACCGCATGGGGAAGTTTTAAAAGTCCTGCAAATCCGCACATTGTTCCGTCGTGGGAATATGTTCTAGTGTTCTCAAAAGGCGATAATCGTTTAGACGGCGATCAAAAAATGGCAGATATAACAAAAGAAGAATTTATGAAATTTTCTGATGGGTTTTGGAAGATACAGCCTGAAACTAAAAGAAAAGGTCACCCTGCGCCATTTCCCGAAGAGTTGATACATCGTTTAATAAAATTTTATTCTTATAAAGGTAATAATATTCTTGATATGTTTGGTGGAACTGGAACGGTAGCGACTATTGCTGCGAGAACAGATAGAAATTTTATTCATATGGATATTTCTCCGCAATATTGTAAAGTTGCAAAAGATAGAGTAGAAAAAGAAACAAACCAATTAAAACTTAAATAATACAAAATTATGAAAAAAAATGAAATAAAAAAAGATAAAAATAATAATGTAATACAAAAAAATTTGATTGTTGAATTTTTCAAGAAAAATTCCGATAGAGACATTAAACACCCAGAAGTTGTTGATTGGGTAGTAGCAACTTATAAAAAAAGAGCAGGAAAAGTTTTCCGAGATCCTGATAGGGCAATTCGTCAATTGGCTCAAAGTGGATTTTTGATAAAAATTGCTAAAGGAATTTATAAATACGACCCCGAAAAGGCGTATAAAAGGGAGTTGGAAGATTTTACCGTCGCGCAAAAAGAAGCGATTCTAAAAAGAGATGATTACAAATGCGTGATTTGCGGAAGAGGTAAAAAAGATGGTGTTGATTTGCACATTGATCATATAAAACCAAAAGATTTTGGTGGCGAAGCGAAAATTGAAAACGGACAAACATTGTGTTCGCAACACAATTTTATTAAAAAAAACCTAAAACAAACAGAAACTGGTAAAAAGATGTTTATTCGTCTTTACGAATTAGCAAAGAGCGAAAATAACAATGAATTGATAAAATTTTGCATCGATGTTTTGGAAACTTACGAAAAGCATAATATCAACGGACATATTATTTGGAAAAAATAATTTTTTAAATTTTTGAAATTTATGTTAGATAAAGAAGTTATAAAAGATTTTTTGGAATCATTTTTGGAAGATATAGAAATTCCGAAAGATGTTAATATGGATGATTTGGCCAACATTTTTATTGATTATTGCGAGAGTGATTATTACGAATGGTTGAAAGATAATGCCAAGTCATTTTTCTACAGTTCAGATGGAATCAGATGGGATTATGTTATTCAAAAAATTCGAGATAAGAAAAAATAATTTTGAGCCAATCGATCTTGTTTGCTTGACAAGGCATAATCAAACTTCAAACACAGGTATTTGGCATAGCAGAGCAAGGCAGTATAATTTTTATTTGAGAGGTTTTAAATATTTATTTATAATGAGAAAACCGAATTAAAAATTACCAATATATACGAAAAAAATAAATATGAAGACAAAAAATCAAACAATAATTTTTTCAACAGGAGTTCACTTGCAATCAGAAGAGTGTATTATTAATGGAAGAAGGCAATGGCGTTGGGTTGCCGTAGGGTTTGAAGATGATAGTTTTTTAGGCGGCAGAGCAGTAAATCCTGCCGAATACGCGAATAAAAAAGAAAAATTGATAGAGAAATTTAAGGATTAAAAATTGAGCACTATGCTTATTCTGATTTCCTATCATCAGAATCGATTTTTTGATGTAAATTTTTTGAGTTTATGTCAAACTAAAAACACAACACCTCGCTTTTTTACGCGAGGCGTTGATGGAAATTATACGGCAGAAAACAATTTTAATTTGCTATTTTTTATCTTGCTTTTCGCTTGATTTTGCCGCATCGATTATTTTTTTCGCTCCTTCAATGCCGCTTATTAATGATTCTCGAACGGTGTTGAGCGTGTTGCCGCCGATATCTTTCGCGGCATTATAAGCGGCCAGTACGGATGTTTTTGTGGCGCTTACCGTATCGCCCCCGACTTGTTTTACCGCCTCAACCGAACCTTTTACCGCTTCTACGGCCGCTTCTCCAACATTGACGCCCAGTTCTTTGGCGCTGTGCACCGCTTGATCGACAGCGCCGCGGATCGCTGTTTTTTGATCAACGTTGGATTTCATAAGCCCTTGGACAGTGCCGTTTACAACGCCTTTAATAGCATTGATAACAGACGCGCCAATTTCTCCAACTCCTGTTAGAGCGCCTTTAACGACAGAAGCAGGCACATCGAGTCCTTCTTTGACGAATTCAGTTGATTCTTTGAGTACTGAAACCGTTGTGTCTTCAACTACTTTTACCACACTGCTGCTTATATCCGCGGCTCCTTTGAGTCCGGCGGTTACTCCGCCTTTAACTCCGTTGACTAATCTTGAAATAAGTGAAAATACCATATTTGTTATTTGTTATTAATTATTTGTTGTTATGATTTATTAAATTAGATTTGTGTTATTCGCGACCTTTATTATATTTTATCAAATTTTGCGCGATTATACAAATAAAATAGCCAAGGATTATCGTTTTGCTGAAATTTAAATCGGTGTTATAATAAATTTAAGATAAATATAAGACAAGTCTAATGCAATATGGAATCCACTAGAAATACAATCAATTATTAATATTTCTAATTCGGTTTTTATAAACGGATTAATATGGGAATTTCTAACGGGTCAAGAAAATTAAGAAATGCGACACTTGTGTTTTTGGTCAAAAAAAATCAAGGAAAAATATCCGATATTTGTTTGGCGATGAAGAAACGCGGTTTTGGCATTGGCAGATGGAACGGCGCTGGGGGTAAAGTCGGCGATAATCATAAAGAAACAGTTATTGAAGCTGCTCGGCGAGAAGCAAAAGAAGAAATCGGCGTTGATATTAATATTGTTGATTTTTATAAAGTGGCGGAATTAACTTTTTATTTTCCGCGTAATCCGGCATGGGATCAATTGGTTCATGTGTATTTTACCGAAAGCTGGAGCGGCGAACCTGCCGAGAGCGAAGAAATGAGTCCGAAGTGGTTTCCTGTTTCCGAAATACCATATCGAATTATGTGGCCGGATGATGAATTTTGGCTGCCGGAAGCTCTGAAGGGCAATCTATTAAAAGCGACTTTTAAATTCGGGGAAAATGATGTGATTTTGGAAAAAGAGATAAATATATGTGAGAATTTGGAAATAGAAAATATTAATTAATTTGTTTAATAAAATAATAAAATAAATTTAAAATATGGAAAAGAAAAAGATAATTATATTAGCGTTAATTTTATTAATCGGAAGCGGATTGTTTATCTGGATTTATTCTAACTCGCGATGCGGACAATTTTTTGGAATTCATTCTTACGCTTGGGGCGGCGGTTCTCAAAAATGCAGTAACGCCGGGTGTAATATTTTAAAAGTTAAAGAAGTGGATAATCCAAAGCTTGTTGACGATGAAAGGTTTTATTATTTATGTTTGCCTTAAATAGTTTTTAATTATTAATAATAAATCCATGCCTATCATTGAAGAGTTTAAAAAATTCATTATGCGCGGCAGTGTGATTGATCTTGCCGTTGGTGTAATCATTGGCGGCGCGTTCGGCAAGATCGTGTCTTCTTTTGTTAACGATATTTTAATGCCGCCGATCGGCTTGATTCTTGGCGGAGTGAATTTCAGGGATTTAAAGCTTACCTTAAAAACAGCTTCTGATAATGCGCCGGCGATTGCTTTGAACTATGGCTCTTTTATTCAAGCGGCCGTGGATTTTTTGATTATCGCGGCGGCGATTTTTATGATGATTAAGGTGATAAATTCAATGCAGAAAAAGGAAGAAGCAAAACCAACCGCTTTAAAAGAAATTCCGGCGCAAGAAAAATTATTGACGGAAATTCGCGATTTGTTGAAAAAATAGAATTGGCAAGAAATAAAAAACGCGGCGGTTTAATCGATGATTTTTTAATATAGCGGATTAAATAAAAAAAACCGCATAAGGCAGTTGCAAGAGATTTTAGTAGTGGGTATGTTCCGACATAGCAAACATCGGAGGGGATGGCACAC
>JAHILZ010000091.1 GCA_018896765.1 Patescibacteria group bacterium
AGCGGTTAATGGTTTTAAAAAAGAATTGAATTGGCGTTTTGTAAAATCATCAATTCAAAATAAAAATAAGCCATATAGTTTTGATTGGCTTAAGCAAAAATATCCGATGCAGTTTTTGCTGTTTAACTTGATCTCAAGCGGCAAAAAGCCAAAAAATTAAAAAATATATAATTTTTATTTTCCACTATGATAATATGAATTATCATAGTGTAGGATGGTTAGGACATAATTAATTTAAAAAGAATTTTAAAATCTATGCAATATATTTTTAAACTTCCAAATAAGTATACTTTTGAAAAAGAAAGTATTAAAGGCACGAATTTCGAGAGCAAAGAATTAAGCGATAAAGCCAAGTTCGCTGTAATTGAAACTGAAACGGGGCATGAAGCAAGAATTAGAGAGAAGGATTGCGATTTTCATTATTATATTTTGGAGGGCAAGGGAAATTTTGAAATTGACGGGAAAATCGAGGAATGCCAAAAAGGCGATTTGGCGATTATTCCGAGTGGCAGCATTTTCAAATACAGCGGCAAAATGAAATTATTGCTTATGACAATTCCTTGGTGGCGGCCGGATCAGGAAGAGACTTTATAAAGATTTCAGACTGCGCAGGCTTGCAATAAACTATGATATAATGCTATTATAAGAAAATAGCCTAAGTTTATAAAAATATGGAAGATTTAAATTTTATTTTTCAAATTGCCATTTTAGTATTTTCTATAGTCATCCATGAAGTTTCTCATGGCGCTATTGCTTATTGGCAGGGAGACCCGACTGCTAAATACGCCGGACGCTTAACTCTTAATCCTGCGCCGCACATTGATCCTTTTGGTTCCATAATTCTTCCAATATTAATGTCCTTAAGCGGAACCGGCATAATTTTTGGCTGGGCGAAACCGGTTCCTTATAATCCTTATAATTTACGCGATCAAAAATACGGGCAGGGCATGGTGGCCGCGGCGGGCCCCGCTTCCAATCTGGCAGTAGCCGTGTTTTTTGGAATTTTTATGAAAATTTTGCTATCCGCGGGTTTTTACGATCCGGTATTTTTTAATTTTTTAATATATATAATTTTTATTAATATTCTTCTGGCAGTTTTTAATTTAGTGCCGATTCCGCCCTTGGACGGATCAAAAATTTTATTTACTTTTTTGCCCGATTCAGCTTACCGATTTAAAGCCGCGCTTGAGCAGTATGGGTTTTATTTACTTATCTTTTTTATTTTCTTTTTATTTCCAGTAATTATGCCGATTGTCAGATGGATTTTTAATTTAATTGTTTGATTTCTTATCGGGTGTTGACATTTTTTTCGGATAGTGTAAAATAGAATTACTGTGAAAAAAGTCAAGCAGATTGCTTTACAGGATGTTGGTTCGCCCCCTCGTTGTTTGTTAGGCGGATAGGCGACCTACGTTCTTTTTATATTTTATTATAAAATGTAATTTAAACTAATTTTCAATTATCAATTTTTCCCGCTATGCGGGATCCCGCCTAAGCGGGACAATCAATTTTCAATTTCACAATTTTCAAATTTTCAATTAAAATTAGAAATTTGATAATTAGAAATTGATTAGAAATTAAAAATTAGAAATTAAAAATTTTCGACAATTGTGCCAACAATTCATCAGTTAATTAGAAAACCGAGAAAAAAAGTTCAATATAAATCAAAAGCGCCGGCATTGATGCGGCTTTTTAATACAATCAAAAACAAGCCAAAGCAAGCCCTAAATCCTTTTAAAAGAGGGGTGTGCGTAAAGGTTGGAACCATGACTCCGAAAAAGCCTAATTCCGCTCTTCGTAAATATGCCAGAGTGCGTCTTACCAATGGCATGGAAGTAACGGCTTATATTCCCGGAGTCGGGCATAATCTCCAAGAGCATTCGGTAGTGGTAATCCGCGGCGGAAAAGTCCGCGATTTGGTCGGAGTTCGCTACCACATAGTGCGCGGCGTGCTTGACGCGGCCGGAGTCGAAGGAAGAAAACAAGAAAGAAGCAAATATGGCGCGAAGAGATCAAAAGAAAAAGCGGCAGCATAATCGAGTTAAAAATTCAAAATTCAAAGTTCAAAATTACGGAGTTTTGCCGCGAACGGCAAAACACATTCACTTTAAACTTTTCACTTTAAACTTTAAACTAATTATTATGGCTCGAAGAAAAAGACAATATAATAGGCCGATTTTAGCGGACTGGAAATATGGCAGCGTTGATGTCGCGAAATTTATTAATTATATCATGGAGCGGGGCAAGAAAAACGCAGCGGAAAAAATTGTCTACGGAGCTTTTGATATTTTAAAAGAAAAGACAGAGAAAGAGCCCGTTGAAGTTTTTGAAGCAGCTTTTAAGAATGCCACTCCTATTTTGGAAGTAAAATCAAGAAGAGTCGGCGGCGCCACTTATCAGGTGCCGATGGAAGTGCGGGGGGAAAGGAAATTTGCTTTGGGCTCCCGATGGATTATCGGAGCGGCGCGCGCCAGAACTGGAAAGCCCATGGCTCAAAAATTAGCCTTGGAATTGCTTGACGCCGCCAATAATACCGGCACCGCGGTCAAGAAAAGAGCGGACGTGCACAGAATGGCTGAAGCAAACAGAGCTTTCGCGCATTTTATGAAAAGATAGTTGCTGATTTCGATCGTATTTATATCTTATTTTAAAATTAAATAATAAAATTACAAATTAAAAGATTTTTTAAGTCTAAAGTCTAAATTTGAAATTTTAAATCAAGTTTAAATTATTAAATGAATAAAAATAATTTAAAATTTTGTCATTTAGGATTTCATTTTAAATTTAAAACTTAAAATTTAGCCTTTAAAATAAATAATTTTATGAGAGATTTTCCAATTGATAAAATAAGAAATATTGGCGTTATCGCCCACATTGATGCCGGAAAGACTACTACTTCCGAGCGCATTTTGTTTTATACGGGAAAAACGCATAAAATCGGCGAGGTTCATGAGGGTGAAACAACTATGGATTGGATGGAGCAGGAGCGCGAAAGAGGCATTACGATCACTTCCGCCGCCACTACTTGTTTTTGGAAAGATTGCAAAATAAACTTGATTGACACCCCTGGTCACATTGATTTTACGGCTGAAGTGCAAAGATCTTTGAGAGTTCTTGATGGCGCGATGGTTGTTTTCGACGGAGTGAGCGGGGTAGAGCCGCAATCGGAAACCGTTTGGCATCAAGCGGATAAATTTGGCGTGCCCAGATTATGCTTTATAAATAAAATTGATCGCATGGGGGCAAGCTTTCTAAGTAGTTTGGAAACTATTTGGGACAGATTGACAAAAAATGCCGTGGCGGTGCAGTTGCCGATCGGCGAGGAAGAAAATTTTGAAGGCGTAGTAGATTTGATCAATATGAAAAGCGCGCGTTTTTCCGGCGAGTATGGTGAAAAAGTAGAACTCGGAGATATTCCCGCTCAACTAACGGAAGAAGCAAAAAAATGGCGGGAAAAATTAATAGAAAAAGTCGCGGAAAGCGATGAAATGCTAGCCGAAAAATATTTGTCCGGCGAAGAAATTACCGTTCCTGAAATAAAAGAAGCGATGCGAAGAGGAGTTATCGCCAATAAGCTTGTACCGGTTTTTTGCGGCTCTTCTTTGAAAAATAAAGGCGTACAGCTGGTTCTTGACGCGGTAGTTGATTATTTCCCGTCTCCCGTGGATATTGCTTCGATCAGGGGCACTGATATGAAAACAGGCGCTGTTATTGAACGGCACGCGAAAGATGAAGATCCATTTTCCGCTTTAGTTTTTAAAATCGCGACTGATCCTTTTGTCGGACAGCTTTCGTTTTTTAGAGTTTATTCCGGAGTTTTGACTGCCGGAAGCTATGTTTTAAACTGTTCCTCGGACAAGCAAGAGCGAATTGGCCGTTTGATTCGGATGCATTCCAATCATCGCGAAGAAATCAAGGAAATTCGGGCCGGTGATATTGCCGCGACTGTCGGCTTGAAATATACCACCACAGGAGACACTATTGCCGATCCGGCGAATCCGATTGTTTTGGAAAAAATAATTTTCCCCGAGCCGGTTATTTCGATTGCCATTGAGCCGAAGACAAGAGCGGATCAGGAAAAAATGGGCATTGCTTTGAAAAAATTATCAGAAGAAGATCCGACTTTCAGGATTTCTTCAAACGAAGAAACCGGACAGACATTGATTGCCGGCATGGGCGAATTGCATTTGGATATTATCGTGGATCGAATGTTTCGGGAATTTAAAGTTTCGGCGAATGTGGGAAAACCCCAGGTGGCTTATAAGGAAACAATTACAGCTGAATCTGAAGCGGAAGGAAAATATATCAAGCAATCCGGCGGACGCGGCCAATACGGGCATGTTCGCATAAAGCTTGAGCCATTGAGCGACGAAGATAGGAAAGAAATTCCCGACAGAAAAACAAAAGACAAATTGCGCGGATTTTTATTCGTCAATGAAATTAAAGGCGCGACCATTCCGAATGAATATATTCCGGCTGTTGAAAAAGGTTCTCGCGAAGCGACTGACAGGGGCGTTTTGGCCGGCTATCCTTTAGTGGATGTTAAAGTTACTTTGTATGATGGTTCTTATCATGAAGTAGACTCGAATGAAATCGCGTTTAAAATCGCCGCTTCAATGGCGCTTCATTCCGCCGCTAAGACTGCCAAGCCGATTCTTCTTGAGCCGATTATGAAAGTGGAAGTGGTAACGCCGGAAAATTTTATGGGCGATGTAGTGGGAAATTTATCCGGCCGCCGAGGCGAGATTCAAAAAATGAGCGATCGAGCGGGAAATAAAGTCATTGACGCGCTGGTTCCATTGTCGGAAATGTTCGGCTATGCTACCGAGCTCAGGTCTATGACCCAAGGCCGCGCCATGTATACGATGGAATTTGATCACTATCAGGGTGTTCCCCGGAATGTCGCGGAAGAGATAATCAGCGGGAAGAAAAAATAAATTTTAATAGATTTTGCGAAAGATTGGGAATAAAAATATTCCCGATCTTTTCTTGACAATTTTTGATATTCTGGTAGACTGAATAAAATCAATTTAAGGAGGAAGATATTTTGGCAGAAGAAGTTAAAAAAGAAATGTGCGGCAAATGCTGCGGAACAGGAATGGTTTCAAAGCCGATATTCGGCGGACTTTCAAGTATAGCGGCGGAATGCCCCGATTGCGGAGGCAAGGGCAAAGTTCCCAAGCGGAAGTAAGGAATTTTGTCTTTTTTTTTGCCTGTTTTCTTGATTTTGAGGGGGAAAAGGGATGGCTTCGGCGGGGAAAAATTTTGGGTTTGTGTGGAGGATTGGGGACATTTACTTTTAAAAATTTAATTTGACAGAATAGGGGGGGGGCTGTGATATACTTTAATTCGTCAGTTTGATTAAAAAAATAGTTAACTGATAAAATTAAAAGGAGGAATTGCACACCAAAACAGAGGAGTTTCAAAAACGAGGAACTTGGATGGTTCTTGTATCGGTATGTGAACAAAAATTTACCAAGGTGGTATAAATGAATAGAAATGGAATAATACGAATATTGCTAGCCGCGGCAATATTTTGTATAATTGGGACTATAGCGGTACAGACGGTATCGGCAACTTATGAAACAGAATATATGATTTTCAGCGGACAGCAGAAAATCATAACAATAAATCCATGGCCGCAAGAGGCGGCTGTTGTGAGTTATCTTCCAAACGCAATTGGAACCAGAACATTTACGGCGTATCATTCGTGGTTTTCGGATCCGTCGGCGATTGGTCTGGTAGAGTTTTACTGGAGAAACTCCTCCGTTCCTAATGATCCTTGGCATTATTGGGATACAAAGCAATTCCGATTCTTGTGGCCCAATGCGAAGACCACTCTATATAGCGGGAGTCGTTATATTGAATTTAAATTTGTTGTGGTTCAATATGGTAATGTTCCGATGGCTGTCACAATAAATATCTCTTAATAAACTAAGAACAAAGACCGTATAAATTAAGCGAGGATTAGAATTATCCAAACATAATCCTCGTTATTTTTTTTTATGGTATTAAAACATCGATTACGTTTAGTATCCTCTGAAAAACTCCTTAAAAATGGTATAATATAGGCAGTTAACCACTAATTTAACTGTAAAATTATGCCATTCCAAAATAGTTTTCTGTCGATAGCTCTTAACAAAAAGAAATTAAAGTGCGAAAAGTTTTTAGATGAAATGAATCAAGTGATTCCTTGGAATAAGCTGATAGAAGAAGTTAAAAAGCATTACACGGAAAGCAAGATTGGCAGGAAAAAAACAGCTATCAAATTACTGCTCAAAATATACTTTCTCCAACAGTGGTACAATCTCTCTGACCCGGGAGCGGAAGAAGCCATTTACGACAGAAATTCATTTCAGAAATTTTTAAACATTGACCTTCTGTCGGACAATGTGCCAGACGAAACAACCATTCTTAATTTCAGGCATTTGCTGGAAGAAAATGATCTGCAGGAAAAATTCTTTGTTATCACGAATAATCTATTGGAACAAAAAGGCTTGATTATGAAAGAAGGAACTATCACCGATGCCACTTTCATTACTGCTCCCAAAAGCACTAAAAACCAAGATGGAAAAAGAGACCAAGAAATGAGTTCGTCTAAAAAAGGAAACAATTGGTATTTTGGCCTAAAGGCTCATATCGGAGTGGATCACAAATCGGGGCTTATTCACAGCTTGGAAACAACCACCGCTAAGATTCACGACAAGGATAAGCAGCTTGATTTATTGCACGGCTAAGAAAAAGCGATCTTCGGAGACAAGGGATATTATGACGAGAAAATCAAAGTGGTATTGAGAGCCGAAGGAAAATTCTGCGGAGTGCTGGACAGAGGAAAAAGAAATCATCCTTTGACGAAAAAACAAAAAAGAAGAAACAACAAACTATCATCCGTCAGGGCAAAAGTCGAATATCCGTTTCTGGTTTTAAAGTGCCTGTGGCATTACACGAAAACGAGGTATAAAGGATTGCTAAAGAATGCAAAACAACTGTATGCTTTGTTTAGTTTAGTCAACCTTTATATGGTTAGAAGAAAATTGATGAAATCAGCTTGATTAGCTAAGGGTGCAATGTCTCTAATTGGGTTAAAATGAGCTAAAAATTAACAAATTAATTCTTAAAAAATCTTAGAAAAACGCCGATGAATCATTACCTAATGGAAGTGTTTCATAAAAGTGTGTTTTTCAGAGATTACTATAATTTATAAGTAATTTTATAACGCACCATAATATGAATCAATTTCTAAAACTTACAAAAGAAAAATTAATTATTGCTTTTAGTTTGTTAGTATTATTTTTTATTTTTTCGTTTCTTAATGGTTTTATCGCGCAGATAATTATTTATCAAAAAACTACCGAAGATATTAGATATTTAATAACAAATGTATTTCCAATAATCAATTTAATAATGATGATATTGGAATTTTATCTTATTTCATGTTTGTCTGTTTATATAAGTGAAAAATATAAAAAGTAAATTAGACACTATTAAACCCACCTTTTAAGGTCGGGTTTAATTTTTTATTTGAACAAAAGCGGAAAATTTGATTTTGAAAGGGAAAAGGGGTAAGATTAAGAAATAACTTGAATCATACTTCAAAATGGAAAGAATAAAAAAATATTTAAAAATTCCAAAAATAAAAGAACATCATTTGAAAAAGCATATAGACAGGAAACTCTTTAACAGGTTAAGAATATTTTTTGTTATCGTTGTAATTTTAGTCGGTTTAATGCTGTATGATGTTTTTGAAGGAATCTTAGGCGTTAATTTGGCTTTTGGCGGTTTTATTCCGGGATTGCTTATAGGATTTTTTGCCAGCCGCATATTTTTAATCCATTGGCACGAAGAGAGCGCGAAAGTGGTTTCTCGCATGGATGCGATTGGCGTTATTATTTTGCTGTGTTATATTTTTTTTGCGTTGTCTAGAGCATGGATATTCGAGCATTGGATCCATGGCGCCGCGCTTACCGCTTTTACTTTCAGTATTATGGGTGGAATAATGCTGGGCAGATTGCTCGGCATGCGCTTGAATATCAAAAAAATACTGTCAGATCGCGGCATTTCTTTTGAAGATGGAAATTCTCATTGAGCTTGTTTGAACAAAAGCGGGGAATCTGGTATGATTAAGGGAATAATTTGAGTTGAATTTTAATAAAGATATGAAACAACACGAAGCAGTAATAAAAATAATGGAGCAAAACGGCGGGTTTGCAACGCTGGGCTATCTTAATCAAGAAGTTTTGAAAGTATCGGGTGTTGAGTGGAAAACAAAAACTCCCTTTGCGAGTATTCGCCGTATTGTTCAAGATGATAGATTTTTCTTTAAAATTAGGCCGGGACTTTGGGCATTAAAAACTTACAAAAATAAATTGCCTGAAAATGTTTTTACAGCAGAAAAAATTCCTGAAATAAAACAAGAAGAATTTAATCATAGTTATTATCAGGGACTACTTGTTGAAGTTGGTAATTTAAGAAAATTTGAAACATTTATTCCTTATCAAGATAAAAATAAGAAGTTTTTAGAAAAAAGCTTAAAAGATATTGCGACGATAGAAAAATTTTATAAATTTGGATACGAACATATTATCAATAGGGCGATTACTATTGATGTAAGCTGGTTTAATAATAGAAAAATGCCTAATTCTTTTTTTGAAGTGGAGCATTCAGCAGGTATTGAAAATTCTCTTGGGAAATTTGTTGATTTGCAGGATTTTAAAACAAATTTTTTTATTGTTGCCGACAAGGCAAGAGAAATGGAGTTTAAAAAGAAAGTTTGTTTTAATATGTTTTATTCAATACAAAAAAGAGTGCAATTTATGAGTTATGAAGATTTGTCTAACCTGCACGCAAAAAGTTTTGAAACCGCTGACATAGAAAACAAATTTAAATTTTAAAAATTTTAAAGGCAGTTGACTCTATTTGATAATCGATCAATAATTAATCAAGGATATAAATTTTTGATTAATTATGAAAATAACGAGAAAACTTGCTATAACAATTTTAAAATATTTGGATAAAAATAAGGATTTTTATTTTCCATTTTTAGTAATGAATCAAGAATACATGGTAGAGGATGATGATTTTGTGGAAATTGAGCCGGATGAATGGGAAATGATTGAAAGTGATGAAAATTATCAGACATTTGAATTGTGGGAAAATTTGCAAAACTTAGGAAAAGATACTGAAGAATTATTAGCCAAAGGGTTTATAGAAAAAATCACGGATGACTCTTTGGAATCGCGAATAGCTGAATTGGCAAAAAAATATAGAAAATATTGGAAAAAAGAATTATGCGAAAGCGAGGATATGGAAGCTTACGGGCTAAATGAATTTATTAGCGGCAAGGCAGATGTTTTTGAAGATTGTTTGTGCATTATTAAGAAAAGTAGAAATTATTGAAAAATAAAACTGTACTTGAGTCAAATTAAACATTTTTATAAAAAATATGAGCAATAGAATAAGTCAAATAAAAAGTTTGGTAAAAAATGAATGTTTCAACTTGGGTTTTATTGATAATTGGTTTTACGGCGTTCATTTATTGGGCGTTGAAAAGTTTGCCAAAGTACTTTTTAAAAAAATGTCCAAGGCCGACAAAGAAATTGTTTTACTTGGAGTTTGGCTACATGATTTGCAGAGAGTGAGGGGAATAAAAGGCGACCATGCAAAGATGGGCGCTATTGAAGCTGAAAAAGTCATGAGACAATTTAATTACCCGGAAAAAACAATAAAACATGTTAAGGAAATAATTTTAGCTCATAGTTGCGATACTTGTTTAATGCCGGAAACTTTGGAGGGAAAAATTCTTGCTTCCGCAGACGCAATGGCTCATTATGTCAATGATTTTTATTTGACGATTGCCGTAACTGGCGCCGTAACCGGCGAGAGAGATTTGGTAAGTTTCAAAAAATGGGCATTGGAAAAATTGGATAAGGATTATAACAGGAAGATATTTTTTGATTTTGCGAAAAAAATGATTGAAAAAAGGCATAAAGCTTTGAAAGAAGTTTTTACAATGAAATAATTTGAAAAAGAGGGTGAAATGATGCAGTTTTGGAAAAGCGTTGGAGATAACAAAAAATTGATTTTTCAGCAGAGCATGGCTTTCCTTGTGTTTTAAAGAATGTGTAATTATAAATTTTAATTTTTCCTAACTATCCATATTCGCTTTTTCGAATCATTTATGATGCGAAATTGATAAAATAATGATACGATAATAGGGCGATAGGAGAAGTGTTTAATTAAAGAAGGGGAAGCGCTAACTCCCGTCCAACTTTGCCAAAAAGCGGGCTTGTATTTGGATAATATAGATTTTATTTATTACGGTAATGATTCTTGGCATACCAAGCAAAGAAAAGAAGATGTGATTGAAGGATTAAATTATTATTCAAAGTTGCATGGTTTTAATTTGTGATAAAAAACAAAAATAAATAGAAAGAGGCCTAAATAGAAGACTATTTAAACATCAACTGAATTTTCTTGCTATAGCATAAAAATTCAGTTAAGAATCTATTGTCTGAGAACTTGCCGTTAATTTTTTTACGATTTAATGAACTTCGACTGAATTTTCTTGCTATAGCATAAAAATTCAGTAATGGAATTTTAATCTCCAGTTTTGAGCTAATTCTGTTTTTCCTTCTTGTCGTAAAATCGCCCAATCGCATCGCGCATGAATACGGCAGCTTTCTTTTTGCCTGTAATTTGGCAGGATTATTATAGTGATTTTGATACTATCCAAGCTTTATATTTGATTTTTCGAATCATTTATGATACGATAATGATATAATAATGATACGATAATATGGCGATAAATGAAACAAAACTGAATAAAAGGCAGGATAAGATTTTAGAAATTCTTGATAAAAAAGGCAAGGTTTTTATTTCCCAAATTTTAGGCGAGATAAAATTATCCGGCGGCGAAATCGCGAAAGTGACTGTCAATCGGGATTTGGACAAATTGCTTAAAATCGGGTTGATAGAAAGAAAAGGCAAGGGAAGGGCGGTGTTTTATGAATTATCGCCGAGGTTTAATCTTTTGAAGCAAATTGATCCGGTTAAATATTTTTCCGAGGAAGCCGACAAAAGGACAGCGAAAGAAAAATTCGATTTTGCGGCATTGGCGATTATGGCCGATATTTTTTCCGCGGAAGAAAAAAATTATCTGGAAAAATTAAACCAAGAGTATCGCCAAAACGGGAAAGATATCGGAGAGGCCGCTTTTAAGAAAGAAACAGAGCGCTTGGTGATTGAATTAAGCTGGAAATCATCGCAGATCGAAGGCAATACTTATTCTCTTTTGGAAACCGAGGATTTGCTTAGGCGGAAAAAAGAAGCGCCCGGCCACAAAAAATCCGAAGCGATAATGATACTAAACCACAAAAAAGCCCTTGATTATATAACAAAGAACAAGAAATTTTTTGGAAAAATAACAATCGCGAAGATAGAAGATGTTCATTATTTGCTGACTAAGGATTTGGGAATTTCGCGCGGATTAAGAAAAAAAGCAGTCGGCATTACCGGTACGAAATATAAGCCGCTGGACAATGAATTTCAGATTCGCGAAGCGCTAGAAAAAACATGCGGGCTGGTTAATCGAGAAAAAAATCCTTTCGCCAAAGCCGTGATGCTTATGATTTTGATCGCGTACGCGCAGCCGTTTGAAGACGGAAATAAAAGAACTAGCCGCATTATCGGCAACGCGATTTTATTGGCTTACGATATTTGCCCTCTGTCTTATAGGAGCGTTGATGAGATAGAATATAAAAAAGCAGTGATTATTTTTTATGAGCGGAACAATATCAATTATTTTAAGCGCTTATTTATCGAACAGTTTGAATTCGCGGTAAAAAATTATTTTCGGGCAAAAATTTAGATTATTTTAAAATTAAAATTTTTTCCCTTCCGCCTCTTGCCAAAAGTTTTCTTTTAGTGTATGATTAAAAAGTTGTTTCAGAAACGATTAAATTTTTGATTTGATACTGCAATTAAAATCGATGCCGGACAAAATTCCGAAGGGATTATTATTTGATGAATAAAGCAAAATTAGAAATATTTTTTTGTTTTTATTGAATCGAAATCGAGCATTTAAAGTAAAAATAGCGACAGGGGCTTGACTAATTTTGGATACTGTTATAATATATTTAAATACAATATATAATTAATAATTATAATACAAAATAATATAATACTATGGCAGAAAAATTTGAAAGAGTAAAACCACACGTTAATGTTGGAACTATCGGACACGTTGATCACGGTAAGACAACATTGACCGCGGCAATTTTAAAAAACTTAACAGCAGCTGGAAATAAAGCTCAAAATAAGGGAGTGGAAGATTTGGATAAAGCCCCGGAATCAAAAGACCGAGGCATTACTATTGCTACCGCTCATGTTGAATACGAAACTAACGCCAGACATTACGCTCATGTGGATTGTCCGGGACACGCCGATTATATTAAAAATATGATTACAGGCGCCGCCCAGATGGATGGAGCGATTTTAGTCGTGAGCGCCGTTGACGGCCCGATGCCTCAAACAAGAGAGCATATTTTATTGGCTTATCAGGTAGGCGTTCCTCAGGTTGTGGTATATTTAAATAAAGTTGATCAAGTAGACGATAAAGAACTGATTGATTTGGTTGAAGAGGAAGTCCGGGAACTTTTAACAAAATATCATTTTGCCGGCGATAAGGTGAAATTTATTCGCGGATCCGCTTTGCAAGCTTTGGAACATAGCTGCGGCAAGCTCGATTGCCCGAAATGCGGATCAGTTATGGAATTAATGAAAGCTTTGGATGAATCTATTCCTGAACCGGTTCGCGATATTGATAAGCCGTTATTGATGCCTATTGAAGATGTTTTTTCCATTGAAGGAAGAGGCACTGTTGTTACCGGAAGAATCGAAAGAGGCAGAGTGCATATCGGCGATGAAGTGGAAATCGTCGGTTTGAAACCGACTTCCAAGACTGTCGCCACCGGCATTGAAATGTTTAACAAGTCTCTTGATGAAGGTTTGGCAGGCGATAACGCCGGAGTGCTTTTGCGCGGCACCAAGAAAGAAGATGTCGAGCGCGGACAAGTTTTGGCGAAACCCGGATCAATCACTCCTCATACGGAATTTGAAGGCGAAGTTTATATTTTGACAAAAGAAGAAGGCGGAAGGCACACTCCGTTTTTCAACGGCTACAGGCCGCAATTTTATATCAGAACCACTGATGTTACCGGAGAAGCGACATTGCCAAAAGGAACTGAAATGGTTATGCCAGGCGATACGGTTACGGTGACGGTAAAATTAATCTCCCCTGTCGCGTTGGAACAAGGAATGAGATTTGCCATCAGAGAAGGCGGTCATACGGTAGGCGCCGGCGTGGTAACTAAAACGATTAAATAATTAATATATAATATTAGACCTCTAAAATGACATCGACTGCCAAGAAAGATTCTGGAATAATCAATTCTTCTATTGTAAAAGACGAAGAAGTTAAACCAAGAATTAGAATTAAAATTCGAGCTTACGATAGCAAGATTATTGATGAGTCCGCAAAACTGATTGCTGAAACCGCTTTGCGAGGAGGCGCGGAAATTCGAGGGCCTCTGCCGCTTCCCACGGAAAAGAAGAAATATACCGTTAATAAATCAACTTTTGTCCACAAAGACGCCAGAGAGCAGTTTGAGATCAGGGTTCACAAGAGGCTGATTGATATTATTAATCCCACCCCGAGAATTATTGATTCATTGACGAATTTATCGTTGTCGGCAGGCGTGGATATTGAGATTAAAATGTAGTGTTTAGAAAGTGGAAAGTGGAAGGTAGAAGGTGGTAAATTTTAAAATTTAGTAATCGATAATTCAAGTCCCGATTTTTAAAATAGATAACACGGGATACTGGATTGGTCAGAAGTTTAAAGAAACCGAGAGGCGGTTTGTGAATAACTTACGACTCGGTTTTTTTAGTTTTAAAAGTCATTATTTCTGTCATTGCGAGGAGCAGTAGCGACGAAGCAATCCCGTTGTTTATAATGCTAAATTTTAAGTTTTAAATTTAAAATGAAATCCCAAATGATAAAATTTTAAAACCATTTATTCATTTAAAAATTTAGATTTGATTTAAAATTTCAAATTTAGATTTTAGACTTAAATAAACAAGATTGCTTCGCCTTGAGTACAAGGATCGCAATGACAAAAAAGAAATATTATAGCAATAAAAATAGATAATTATGGCGAAATTCATTTTAGGAAAAAAACTTGGAATGACAAGGGTTTTCGACAAAAGCGGGAAATTAATTCCGGTGACTGTAATTGAGGCAGGACCTTGTGTGATAACGCAAGTTAAAACGGAAAAAAAAGACAGATATAATGCCGTGCAGATTGGATTTGGCAAGGCAAAGAAAATTTCAAAACCGAAAGCAGGTTTGTTAAAAAAATTAGGCATGCTTAAGCATCTAAAAGAATTCGCAATCAAAGATATCGCTTCTTATAAAGTGGGAGACAAAATTGATGTTTCGATTTTTTCCGAAGGCGATATTGTAAAAGCCAGCGGCATTACTAAGGCAAAAGGTTTCGCCGGTGTTATGAAGAGGCATGGTTTTGCCGGCGGCCCCGCTTCTCATGGACAGAAACACAGCGCCAGGGAAAGAGGTTCAGTCGGTCCGAGGTTCCCCGAACATGTTGTCAAAGGCGTCCGAATGCCGGGAAGAATGGGCGGAGCGCGTTCGACAGTTATAAATTTGCCGGTATTATCCATTGATAAAGAGAATAATTTAATCGCTTTAAAAGGCGCGATTCCGGGTAAAAAAGGAACATTGATCGAAGTAGTCAGCATTGATTCTAGAAAGTAGAAGGTAGAAAGTAGAAGGTAGAAAGTAGGACATGAAGATTTATTTCCACATTCCACTTTCCACATTCCACTTTCCAAAATATGATCAAGACAAATTTATATAATCAAGAAGGAAAGATAACGGGAGAATTGGATCTTCCCGAGAATATTTTTGGATTGAAGCCCAAGAAAGACCTAATGCACGAAGCTGTGGTCGCTCAAGAAGCAAATAGCAGGGTAAAATACGCTCATACCAAGAATCGAGGAGAAGTTAGCGGCGGCGGCAAGAAACCTTTCGCGCAGAAGCATACCGGGCAAGCCAGACAAGGATCAACCAGATCTCCGATTTGGAGGCATGGCGGAGTAACTTTTGGACCTAATGCCGATGCTTCCTATGGAAAGAAAATCAATTTAAAAAAGAAAAGATTAGCTTTGCATATGGCTTTGGCTTCCAAGCTGAATGATAAAGTTTTGTATATTATCGATGATTTGCGCATTGCCGATTCCAAGACAAAAACTTTCGCGAAGATTTTAAAGAATCTTGGAATATTTAAGACAGCATTGATCGCGCTGCCCGAGACTAACAAAAATGTCTATTTGGCTAGCCGAAATATCGAGGGAATAAAATCTATTTTAGTCGGTTCTTTGAATATAGCGGATGTATTGCGATATAAAAATTTGATAATGCCAAAGGAAGCGATTAGCGCTATTGAAAAAACATTTAAGATATAGTTAATAGAAAGTAGAGGGTAGAAAAATAAAATTCCACTTTCCACTTTCCACTTTCTACATTCCAAACTATGACAATTCTTGATAAAGTTAAAAAAATCACAAAAAAAGAGGAGATTGTAAAAGGGACCGAAAAGAAGAATGCCGGAAAAGATTTTAAGCGGAATAAATTATCGAAAGATATGGCCGGTATGATTATTCTTGAACCGCTTTTTACGGAAAAGACTTCCAATTTAATGCCGTTGAATAAATATGCTTTTAAGGTGGCAAATCAAGCTAATAAGATCGAGGTGAAAAAAGCGATAGAAGGACTCTATAATGTGAATGTAATCAGTGTTAATATATTGAAAACCTCCGCGAAACCGAAAAGAGTCGGAAGAAGAGAAATGATCAAGCCCGGATTTAAAAAAGCGATTGTGACTTTAAAAGAAGGCGAGAGCATTGAACCGACAAAAAAATAATTAAACAGAATGTAGAAGGTAGAAAGTAGAGGGTAGAAAAATAAAATTCCACTTTCCACTTTCCACTTTCCACTTTCCAATTATGGCAATAATAGAATACAAACCAACAACAGCCGGAAGGAGAGGCGCGTCGGTGATAAAAAATGAATTTGTAAGCGCCAAAAGGCCTAATAAATCCTTGACGGTTGGTCATTCGAAAAAATCAGGCAGGTCAAAGGGAAAAATTTCGACGCGGCATAAAGGCGGCGGAGCAAAAAGACTTTATAGGATCATTGATTTTGGACAGGACAAGGTTAATATTCCGGCAAAAGTAGCTTCGATTGAATATGATCCGAATCGATCGGCCTATATCGCGCTTTTAAATTATAAAGATGGCGAAAAGAGATATATTTTAGCCCCGGAAGGATTGAGGGCGAAAGATGAGGTTATCGCTTCGGCTAACGCTCCGATAAAAATCGGCAACAGATTGATTTTAAAAAATATTCCCGTTGGCGCTAATATTCATAATATAGAAATGATTCCCGCCAAAGGCGGACAAATCGTCCGTACGGCAGGCGCTTTAGCCATAGTTCGAGCTAAGGAAGGCGGTTATGTTCATGTCGGTTTTCCTTCAGGCGAAATAAGAATGATATCGGAATTATGCTGGGCAACGGTAGGACAAATCAGCAAAGCTGAATTTAGGATGAGAAGTTTGGGAAAGGCCGGAAAATCCAGATGGCTGGGGAAGCGTCCGGCAGTGCGAGGTTCGGCAATGAATCCGGTTGATCATCCTCATGGCGGAGGAGAAGGGCGCCAGCCGATCGGCTTGAAGCATCCGAAAACTCCGTGGGGAAAGATTGCCATGGGAAAGAAAACAAGAAATAAGAAAAAATTATCAGAAAAATTTATTATTAAACACAGACGATAGTTAAAAGTTAAAAGTGCAAAGTTAAAAGTATTGGGGTTTTGAAATTTTTTATAAAATTTCAAAACACATTCATTTTAAATTTTAAATTTTTAATTTGAGCGAAGCGAATATGTCAAGAAGCGCTAAAAAAGGTCCTTTTGTGGACGAAAAATTGATTAAGAAGATTGAGAAATTAAAGATCGGCGATAAGGCGGTTATTAAGACATGGAGCAGGGATTCGACGGTTATTCCCCAGATGATTGGATTTACGATCGGCGTTCATAATGGCAAAACTCATATTCCTGTTTTTGTTACGGAAGATATGGTAGGCCATAAATTGGGAGAATTTTCTCTAACGCGCAAGTTTACCAGGCATGGTGGAAGAATGCAAAGAGAGCTTGAGGCGGCAGCTAAGGCGGCCGAAACGGCAAAAAGCGTTGCAGTCGCCGCAACTCCGGCAACAGCGGCCGCTCCGGCAAAGAAATAATAAACAATAAATAGCAGGTAGAAAGTAGAAAGTAGAAAGTGGAAAGTAGTAAATTTAAAGATTTAACTACATTCTACTCTCCACCTTCTACATTCCAATTATGCCAGCAAAAGTTTACCTAAGAAATTTAAGAATATCTCCCCGCAAGGTCAGGTTGGTTGTGGATTTAATCAGGGGCTTAAAAATTGATGAAGCGATGGAGCAATTGAAATATATTCCCAAAAGATCAGCTGTGCCCGTGATGAAGCTTTTAAAATCGGCAGTGGCGGCGGCTGAGAATGATCATAAATTGAATAAAGCGGATTTATTTATTTCAAAAATATTTGTAGATGGAGGGGCGACTCTTAAAAGGTCTATGCCGCGCGCAATGGGCAGGGCTTTTCCGATAATGAAAAGAACAAGCTCTATTACTATTGAGCTGGACAAAAAACCTGTAGCGCTGGAAGCGCCGGAAGAATGAAATAAAGAAAAAAATTTAAATAAAGAAAAATAACAAGCTAGTAAGTGGAAGGTAGAAGGTAGAGAGTGGTAATTTAAAGATTAAATTCCTACTTTCCACGCTCTACTTTCTACATTCCAAAACTATGGGACACAAAGTAAATCCATTATTATTTAGACTAGGTTATACTACCAATTGGACAAGCCGCTGGTTTGGCAAGAAAAACTTTCCGGAATTTTTGAAAGAAGATTTTGATATTAGAAAAATTCTTGCTGAAAATTTGAAAAAAGCGGCAGTGGAAAAAATCGTCATTGACAGAGCGTCTAATCTTGTTACGGTCTCTATTTTTTCCGCAAGGCCGGGAGTTATAATCGGCCGCGGGGGAACCGGAATTGAAGATTTAAGAAAACTTTTAAAAACAAAACTTGGATTAAAAAAGGAAGTTAAGCTTGACGTGATTGAAGTGAAAGATCCGGAATCCAGCGCGGCGATTATCGGGCAAGAAATCGCCAGTCAGATCGAAAGAAGAATCGGTTGGAAAAGATCTTTAAAAAGAATGCTCGAAACGGTAATGAGCAAGAAAGGAGTTCAGGGGGTAAAAATTGCGATTTCCGGGCGGCTTGATGGCGCGGAAATGGGAAGAAGAGAATGGCTGGCGAAAGGAAAAATTCCCTTGCATACCCTGAGAAGCAATATTGATTTTACGAGAGCGACAGCTTTTACGACTTACGGCGCTGTTGGAATAAAAGTTTGGGTATATAAGGGAGAGATGTTTGAGGAAAAGAAGAGAGAAAAAACAATCAAATAATTCCTAATTCCTAATCCCGAGGACTCGGGATCAAATCCCAATATTGAATTATTAAAATCCGAAATTCGAATACCGAAATACGAAACAAACCTAAATTACCAAAATTCAAATTGTAAAAACACCAATTAAACCCCGTTTTATATTTTGAGCATTTGAATTTCGAATTTGTTTCGAATTTCGAAATTCGCGCTTCGAATTTAATGCATTAATTTGGGCATTGATTAGAAATTAGATTAATTAGAAATTTGGAAGAGATTGACATTATTGAAAGTTTAAGTTTCTTAGTAATTGTTGAAATGTTTAAATGCTAAAATGTTAAGATGAAGTATGTTGATTCCAAAAAAAGTAAAGCATAGAAAACAGCAAAAAGGCAGACGGAGGTTCGCCGGCACGGCTAGCCGCGGCACTGATTTGAATTTTGGCAGCTATGGCATTAAAGCCCTTGAGACTTCATGGGTTTCAGCCAGGCAGATTGAAGCCGTACGAAGAGTTTTGACCAGGTATACTAAGCGCGGCGGAAAGATTTGGATCAGAGTTTTTCCCGATAAGCCGATTACGGTTAAAGGGTCGGAAGTTCCGATGGGCGGAGGAAAAGGTTCTACGGATCATTTTGTCGTTGCGATCAAGCCGGGAAGAATTTTGTTCGAAATTGACGGCGTGACCAGAATAGAAGCTCAAGAATCCATGAGGCTCGCATCGCATAAACTTCCCATTAAAGTGAAATTTGTTGAAAAATAATAATTCGGAAAGTAGAAAGTAGAAAGTAGTAAATCTAAGAATTTAGCCACATTCCACCCTCCACCTTCTACGTTCCAATGTATGAAAGCCAAAGAGCTAAAATTAAAAACAATTGAAGAATTAAAAAAGATTATTATTGAAACTAGAGAAAATGTTTTATCTTTAAATATGGAAAGAGCTAACAGGAAGCTGAAAAAGGTATCGCAATTTAAGAAAAATAGGCGATTAATTTCTAGAATTTTAACGATTATCGGGGAAAAAGAAAAAACTGCCAGTTTCAAGTAAGATTTTGGCCTAAACGGAAAAGTAATAATTTGGAAAATAAGCAGTTTAAAATTTCAATTTAAATAAAATCATGGAAAAAAAAGTCAATAAAACGATTCCTCAAGGGGAAGATATAAAAAAGAAAAGCATCCGCCAGCTGGTCGGAACGGTGGCAAGCGCAAAAATGCAGAAAACGGTAGTTGTGGCAGTTGATAAACTGAAATTGAATAAAAAGTATCGAAAACAATATAAAGTAACCAAGAAATATAAGGCGCATGATGAGAAAGGCGAATATAAAGCCGGAGACAAAGTAATTATTCAGGAAACACATCCGATGAGCAAGGGAAAGCGCTGGACGGTGGTAAAGAAAATTTAAAGTTAAAAGTGAAAAGTTAAAAGTGAATGAGTTTTAAAATTTTCTTGGAAAATTTTAAAACACCTAAACTTTTAATTTTGAACTTTGAATTTTTAACTTAAGATATGATTCAAGTATTGACCAATTTAAAAGTTGCGGATAACAGCGGCGCTAAGATAATCCGATGTTTTAGAATTTTAGGAGGAACAAGACATCGCTATGCTAAAATTGGCGATATTATTGTTGCGGCGGTGAGACAAGGGGATCCAAGAGGCGCGGTAAAAGAGCACGAAGTTGTGAAAGCGGTAATCGTACGGCAGAAAAAAGCATTGCGGCGGGAGGACGGCACTTATATAAGATTTGATGATAACGCGGCTGTAATTATCGATGAAAACAAAGAGCCCAAAGGGTCAAGAATTTTTGGTCCGGTTGGAAGAGAATTGAAAGAGAAAGGTTTTAATAAAATTATTTCTTTAGCTTCTGAAGTATTATAATAGACAGTAGAGGGTAGTATTTAGACAGTAGAGAGTAGATAGTGGAGAGTGGAAATAATTTAAAGGAAACTTTAATTTACCACATTCTACTTTCTACCTTCTACTTTCCATTTAACCACTTTCCACTTTCCACATATGAAAATTAAAAAGAATGACAATATATTAGTGATAAAAGGAAAAGACAGGAATAAAACAGGAAAAGTTATTGGAATTTTGCCCGAAAAAGGAAAAGTTGTTGTTGGCGGGGTGAATATAATTAAGCGCCACCAACGGCCGAAAAAAAGCGGACAAAAAGGGCAAATTTTGAGCGTCGAAGCTCCTTTAAGAGTTGAAAATATTATGGTTATTTGTCCAAAATGCGGCGCGCCAGCCAGAGTAGGATATAAGAAGCTGGAAAATGGAGAAAAAGTCAGAATTTGCAAAAAATGCAATCAAGAAATTTAAACTAGAAAGTAGAGGGTAGAAAGTAGAGGGTAGTATTTAGACAGTAGAGAGTAGATAGTGGAGAGTGGAAATAATTTAAAGGAAACTTTAATTTACCACATTCTACTTTCTACCTTCTACTTTCTAGTTAACCACTTTCCACTTTCCACATTCCAAATATGTCTAGATTAAAAGAAAAATTTTTAAAAGAAGTTATTCCTGCCATGAGGAAGGAATTTGGCTATAAAAATGATTTGGCCGCGCCGCATATTAAAAAAGTTGTTATTAATGCCGGAGTAGGCAAGTCTTTGGATAATAAAAAACTTTTAGATCAGATAGTGCAGGATATTGCCGCTATTGGCGGACAGAAGCCTGTTTTGAAGTTAGCCAAGAAATCAATCTCGAGTTTTAAAATCAGAGAAGGAATTCCTGTCGGCGTGGCAGTGACATTGCGAGGCGAAAAAATGTATGAATTTGTTGATAAGCTAATTAATATCGCTTTGCCCCGGGTCCGCGATTTTCGCGGGCTGCCAAGCAGTTCTTTTGACGGGCGAGGCAATTATTCCTTGGGAATTCGCGAGCATTACGTTTTTCCTGAAATTAACGCCGATGTGGCTAGCAGTATTTTTGGATTGGAAGTAACAATAGTGACTAATGCAAAAAGCGACAGCGAAGCAAAAAGTTTATTAATTCATCTGGGATTCCCCATTAAAAAAGAATAAATAGATATTGGAAAGTAGAAAGTAGAAAGTAGTAATTTGGATAGCGGGGATTTGTTTTATGCCTTTTGCTCCCTATTTAACTACATTCTACCTACCACCTTCCACATTCCAATTATGCCAAGAAAAGCCTTAGTTGTAAAAGCATTAAAAAAACCTAAGTATATGACTCGCACGATCAGGCGCTGCTGGAAATGCGGCCGCAAGCGCGCTTTTATGCGAGATTTTGGACTTTGCAGGATTTGTTTCAGAGAAATGGCCTCGATCGGAGAGATACCCGGCGTAAAAAAATCTTCGTGGTAGAAATAATTAAATAGAAAGTAGAGAGTAGAAAGTGGAAAGTAGTAAATTAATTCAAAAATTTAACTACATTCTACATTCCACTTTCCACATTTCAAATATGACTGATCCAATAGCTGATTTATTAACAAGAATACGAAACGCTCAACGCGCCGGCAAGGAAAAAACCGTAATTGAGCCCGCCTCCAATATAAAAGTGGATATTTTAAAGATATTCAAAAAGGAAGGGTATTTGGAGAAAATCGGCGTAAAGAGCGTTGACAATAAGTCTTTTGTTGAGGTTGGCTTGAAATATGTAAACAATAAGCCCGCTTTTTCCGGCGTGGTGCGAGTGAGCCGGCCGGGACAGAGAGTCTATGTTAAAAAAGACAAGGTGCCGTATGTTTTGCAAGGATTTGGATTGGCTATTATTTCCACATCCAAAGGATTAATGACCGACAAAGACGCAAGGAAGCAAGGGTTGGGCGGAGAATTAATTTGTAAAATTTGGTAGAAAAGTAAATAGAAAGTAGAGGGTGGAAAGTAGAGGGTGGAAAATTAAATTTCCACTTTCCACATTCCACTTTCCACATTCCAAATATGTCTAAAATAGGCAAAAAACCAATTATTATTCCGGACGGAGTTACTGTCCAAGTAACCGGCAAGGAAGTTCATGTAAAAGGTTCAAAAGGCGAGCTGTCTTTGATCGTTGATACTGCTATTGGCATCGAAATGAAAGATAAGGAAATTAATCTTTCTATCGGAGAAAACACTAAAGAAAATAAATCAATTTGGGGAACTACCAGGATGCTGATTGATAATATGATAAAAGGCGTTACAGAGGGTTTTGAAAAGCGCCTTGAAATTCAAGGAATTGGCTTTAAAGCGGTTTTGCAAGGCAAGAATAAAATAATACTAAGCGTCGGTTTTACGCATCCGGTAGAATTAATCGCTCCGGAAGGAGTGGAATTCAAGCTAGATAAAAATATTATTATAGTTTCCGGCATTGATAAGCAAAAAGTTGGCCAGATCACGGCAGAAATAAGAGCCTCAAAGCCTCCTGAGCCATATTTGGGAAAAGGAATTCGATATGTCGGCGAGGTTGTGAAGAGAAAAGCGGGGAAGAAAGTCGTAGCGGCAGCAAAATAATTAAATAGAAAGTAGAGGGTAGTATTTAGACAGTAGAGAGTAGATAGTGGAGAGTGGAAATAATTTAAAGGAAACTTTAATTTACCACATTCTACTTTCTACCTTCTACTTTCCATTTAACCACTTTCCACATTCCAATTATGTCCAAAGAAAATGTAAGTTTTAAAAAACTGAAGAAAGATATTCGCCATTTAAAAATAAGGGCAAAAGTCAAAGGAACCGCGGAAGCTCCAAGGATGGCTGTATTTAGAAGCAATGCCCATATTTATGTCCAATTAATTGATGACGAGAGCGGAAAGACATTATTGAGCGCTTCAGACAAGGAGATAAAAATAGTTCAAGCTAAGTCTTCGGATAAGGATGGCAAGAATGAAAATGGCAGAAGAATCGCTGTTGCTAAAAAAGTGGGTCTTTTGGCCGCCGAGAAAGCCAAAAAAGCAAAAATCGAGAAAGTCGTTTTCGACAGGGGCGGATTTAAATATCACGGAAGAGTTAAGGCAATTGCCGAAGGCGCCAGAGAAGGCGGATTAAAATTTTAGCCTGTATAACTGATATAATAATTATAAGGATTATAATAAATATGATGAGAAACAAAAGAGAAAAAAGCGAGTATGATCAAAAACTTCTGGAAGCTAGCCGCGTGGCTCGCGTGGTTAAAGGCGGAAAGCGCTTCAGTTTCAGAGCTTTGGTTGTTATTGGCAATAGAAAAGGAAAAGTTTCAGTCGGAGTTGATAAAGGAGCCGATCTTACCGATGCTACTCAGAAAGCCGTAACTAATGCCAAAAAAGCAATTATAACCGTGCCAATTATCAATGGCAGCATTCCTCATGAAGTTTATCAGAAATATGGAGCAAGCAAGGTTTTGTTAAAACCGGCTCCCAAAGGAAGCGGTATTATTGCCGGCGGGGCGGTTCGCGTGATTTTGGAATTAGCCGGAGTCGCGAATGCTTCCGGGAAAATACTTGGCAGCGCCAACAAGCTTAATTGCGCGCGCGCGACAATAATGGCGTTGGGCAATTTCAAATCTAATGCTCGCCCTTTTAATCCTCAAGTTAAGAAAGACGCGGGAGCAGCGGTAAAAGGCGCGACGGAAGAAAAAGTTAAGTCTAAAAAATAAACACATCGTATTTAAATATTGAGACAAGATAAGTTAAATTTTATGCAAATTCACGAACTTACTTTAAGTAAAAAGAGAAAAAGAGGGCAAAGAGTCGGCCGAGGCGGCAAGCGCGGTATTTATTCAGGCCGCGGAAATAAAGGTCAAAAAGCCAGATCAAATCATAGATTGAAATTAAAAAGAATCGGTTCCGGTCTGGCGCGCCATGTGCCGAAATTAGGCGGGTTTACCAGCCTCAGACCCCGATCAACCGCGGTTGATATTAAAAGATTAGAGGAAAAATTTTCTAGTGGCGAGTTAGTTACTCCTGTTTCGTTAAAGAGCAAGGGAATTATTAAAACCATTCAAAACCCGGTGAAAATTGTCGGAAATACCGATATTACCAAAAAGCTTACGGTTAAAAATTGCTTAACGACTGTTTCTTCTAAAAAAAGCATAGAAAAAGCCGGAGGAAAAATTATAGCGGTAATAGCGGCAGTTAAGAAATAAAATCATGTAAACATATTAGCATATTAACACTAACTCATTTTAACATTCTAACGGTTATTGGCAAAATGAATTTGAGCAGGCATAACTTGCTAAAATTCAATGAAAAAATTTGATAAAATTGTAAAATTTGATAAAATTAATAATAGTTGCATTCATAACGATAACAAAACTTATTATGAAAAAAAATTAACC